>USFL01000387.1 GCA_900553905.1 uncultured Eubacteriales bacterium
TGGAAGAGTTTGCCGAGCTGGCCGGTGTGCCGGTGATCAACGGCCTGACCGACTACGCGCACCCCTGCCAGGTGCTGGCCGACCTGATGACCATTCGTGAGCGCAAGGGCAGCTTCAAGGGGCTCAAGCTGTGCTTTGTGGGCGACGGCAACAACATGGCCAACTCCCTCATCGTGGGCGGCATCAAGGCGGGGATGGCGGTGCGCATCGCTTGCCCCGCGGGCTACCTGCCTGACGCGTCCCTGATGGAGTGGGCGCGCGCAAACGGCGATTTCGACTGCCAGCCCGACGTGCTGGGCATGGCAGCCGGTGCAGACGTGATCTATACCGACGTGTGGGCATCCATGGGTCAGGAGGAGGAGGCTGAGCAGCGCCGCGCCGCCTTTGCGGGCTATCAGGTGAATCAGGCCGTGATGGATGTGGCAAATGCCGGCGCGATGGTCCTGCACTGCCTGCCCGCACACCGCGGCGAGGAAATCACCGCCGAGGTGCTGGAAGCGCACGCCGACGAGATCTTCGAGGAGGCGGAAAACCGTCTCCACGCGCAGAAGGCCGTGCTGGTGCGGTTGCTGGGCTGAAAATCCATAGAAAAAAGGCTGTAGGGTTCACAGAGGACCCTACAGCCTTTTTCCATGTTTTTAGTTCTTGAGCTGCGCCAGCACGATACCGCCCATCATCAGCATGCAGCCCAGCAGTTCCCTTGCCGTGAGCATGTCGCCCAGCAGGAGCCAGCCCGCCAGCACCGCGAACACGCTCTCCAGCGACATGAGCAGCGATGCCACCGTCGGGTCGGTATCCTTCTGCGCCACAATTTGAAGCGTATATCCCACCGCGCCGCTCAAAACGCCCGCATAGAGCAGCGGCACGGCGCATTGCATAACCGTTTCCACGTCAAAGGGCTCTGTGAACATCGCAAAGCCCATGCACAGCACCGCCGCCGTCGCAAATTGCAGGCAGCTCATCTTCACGCAGTCCGTCCGGCGGCTGAAATGATCCACCACCAGAATATGCCCTGAAAAGCACAGCGCGCAGAGGATGAGCAGCCCGTCGCCCGGCGCGATGGAGAAGCCCTCGCCGATGCACAGGAGATACAGCCCGCCCACGCTCAAAAGGACGGCCACCCACACCAGCCATGCCGGCCTGCGCCCCCACAGCATGCCCAGCAGGGGCACCAGCACGATGTAGAGCGCCGTGATGAAACCCGCCTTGCCCGCGCCCGTGCCCATGGCGATGCCCATCTGCTGAAAGGCGCTGGCCAGCGCCAGCATGGCGCCGCAGCACACGCCGGCGGTCAGCAGCGTCCTTCGCTGCGATGGGTTCATCCCCCGCCAGGAGGTATCCTGTCCGGCCTTGCGGGCCTTCCGGTCCAGCGCAGCAATCACCGGCAGCATCGCCAGCGCGGCCAGCGCCATGCGCAGACCGTTGAAGGTAAACGCCCCAAGGCTGTCCGCCGCCACATCCTGGGCGACGAACGCCGCGCCCCAGATGAGCGCCGTCAGCGTCAGCAACAGGTTTGCCCGAACCGAACGTTTCATTTGCGGGTTCTTCTCCCTTGGCATGAAAATGCACCGCACGCGGCGGCAAGCAACATCTTACAACAGGACGGTGGGTTTGTCCACCGCTTTTTGCGCGCAATCGTCACAGGCCGCCTGCCTGCGGCGGACGGCCTGTGAAAAGGCGCTTCCAAACTTTATTTGAGGCCCGAACGGACCAGGCTGGAAACAAAGACGCGCTGGAAGCAGCAGAACAGCACATAAAGGGGAAGCATCACAATCAACGTGGCAGCCGTCACCTTGGCCCACATGGGTCCGGACTCGCTGGCCTTGGCAAACAGCGAAAGGCCCACCGTCAACGGCCGCTTTTCCACGGAGTTGATCACGATCATCGGCCAGAGGAAGTTGTTCCAGTGCGTGCTGATGGAGCAGATGGCAAACGCCACATAGGTCGCCCGTGTGGAGGGGATATAGACGTTCAGCAGCGTTTGAAAGATGCCCGCGCCATCGATGCGGGCGGCGTCGGCTATCGCCGAAGGAATGCCCTTGTACGCTCCCCGAAGCAGCAGCAGGCCCATGGAGGAAGCGAAGAAGGGAATCATCACGCCCAGCAGCCTGTCCAGCAGTCCCAGCTGGCGAAGCGTCGTATAGTTGGGCAGGATGAGCACGTCCGCCGGAATGATGATCTGCACCATGATCAGCGCCATGGCCAGGCCTTTGCCGCGGAAGTTCACGCACGCCAGGGCATAAGCGCCCATCGTGACCGTAATGAGCTGCACCGCCAGAATGCCGGCCACGATGAGGAAGGTGTTCAGCCCGTACTGCAAAAACGGCGCGGACTCAAATACAACCTGAAAGTTCTCCAGCGTCAGCGTGCTGGGCAGCTGCAACAGCATGGATTCCTTGGACGGCTTCAGCGCCGTAAGCA
>USFL01000388.1 GCA_900553905.1 uncultured Eubacteriales bacterium
ACCGCGGCTATGCCAGCGCCTACATGGTGACCGATACCGAGAAGATGGAAGCGGTTCTGGATAACCCCTACATCCTCATCACCGACAAGAAGATTTCCAACATCCAGGAGATTCTGCCCGTGCTGGAGCAGGTCGTGCAGGCCGGCAAGAAGCTGCTCATCATCGCCGAGGACGTCGAGGGCGAGGCCTTGGCCACGCTGGTCCTCAACAAGCTGCGCGGCACCTTCACCTGCGTCGCCGTCAAGGCTCCCGGCTTTGGCGACCGCCGCAAGGAAATGCTGCGTGACATCGCCGTGCTGACCGGCGGCCAGGTCATCAGCGACGAGCTGGGCATGGAGCTCAAGGACGCCACCATCGACATGCTGGGCAGCGCCCGCCAGGTCAAGGTGGACAAGGAAAACACCACCATCGTCGAGGGTGCGGGCACCAAGGAGGACATCGCCTCCCGCATCGCCTCCATCCGCAGCCAGATCGAGAACACCACCAGCGACTACGACAAGGAGAAGCTCCAGGAGCGCCTGGCCAAGCTGGCCGGCGGCGTGGCCGTCATCCAGGTGGGCGCTGCGACCGAGGTGGAGATGAAGGAGCGCAAGCTGCGCATCGAGGACGCGCTGGCCGCGACCCGCGCCGCTGTGGAAGAGGGCATCGTGCCCGGCGGCGGCATCGCCCTGCTCAACGTCCTGCCCGCGGTGCAGGCCGAGCTGGCCAACTATGCCGGCGACGCCAAGACCGGCGTGGAAATCGTCGTGCGCGCGCTGGAGGAGCCCCTGCGCCAGATCAGCAAGAACGCCGGCATCGACGGCAGCGTGATCATGGAGAACGTCAAGAGCAGCCACAAGAACGGCTACGGCTATGACGCGCTCAAGGGCGAGTATGTCGATATGATCGAGCGCGGCATCATCGATCCCACCAAGGTGACCCGCTGCGCGCTGCAGAACGCCGCGAGCGTGGCTGCGATGGTGCTGACCACCGAGAGCCTCGTCGCCGACATCCCTGCTCCCGAACCCCCCGCTCCCGCTGGCGGCCCCGCTGGCATGGGCGGCATGTACTAAGCCGATCCCAAGATGGCAATCCGGCCCGTGCGGCAAATGCCGCACGGGCCTTTTGTTTCACTGCAATTTATTGATTAACAATAAAAATATATTGACAATCGAGAAATAAGGTGCTATGATCATCCCATCCCAAAGCAAAAGGAGGTCATTTTTATGAAAAACACGACGGTGGCCGGACTGCTTCGGTCGGTGCTGGTACTGTGGGCGGGGGCCGTCCTGACGGCGGCGGCATGCTTTGTGCCCGGATTCATGAGGCATGTTTGCGCCGTCCGTCCGGAGCTGGCGGGCTGGTACGGTTGGGGCGTGGCCTTTGGGTGGCTGCTGGCGGTCATGATGCTATGCGCCTTTGGGTTTTTGTGGCGGGTCGTTGGTACCGTCGCGCAGGGACGGGCGTTCGTGCGCAGAAATGCCACGCGCTTCAGGCGGGTGTGGCAGCTGTCGGCGGGGTGCTTTGGAATGTGCGCGGGGTTGGCCGCTTTCATGGGGCTGACCCGGATTTTGCCGCCCTTTCTGGTGCTGACGGTCGCGGGGCTCTTGCTGGCTACGGCTACGGCAGGTCTGGCCAGCTTTGCCTTCAGCGGCCTGTGCCAAAGCGCCGCCCTCCTGCGTGAGGAAAGCGAAATGACGGTGTGAAGGAGGCAGCCATGGCGATTCAAGTCAATCTGGATGTGATGCTGGCCCGCCGCAAGATGACCTTGAGCGAGCTGGCGGCCAAGGTGGACATCACGCTGGCCAACCTCAGCGTGCTCAAGACCGGCCGGGCGCGCGCCATTCGCTTCAGCACGCTGGACAGGCTCTGCCGGGCGCTGGACTGCCAGCCGGGGGAACTGCTGGCCTGGGTGCCGGCCGAAACGGAAGAATAACAAATGCGCCGCGACAGGGGGAAATGCCCATGTCGCGGCGCTGTGCCATGCGTATGTCCTTAATACTCCTTGCGTTCGCATACTCGCACCGACACGGCGGCGGAGCCCGCCAGCAGCGCAAGCGCCGCCAGGGGCAGCCATCCGGCGCCGCCGGGCAGGATCGCCGTGATCGCGCCGGGAAAGGCGGCTGTCACCGCAACGGGCAGCAATACCAGCACGATCATGATCATGCGCCCCTTCTGCACGCCGAAGCGGAATAGCAGCGGCAGCATAATGGAGACCATGCACAGGCCCACGGACAGTAGCAGCCCGATGATAGACAGCACCTCCTGCGCCTCTACGCCCATCATCAGCGAGCAGACGGCCGACAGCGGAGCCATCACCGCTGCGCCCAGCAGCACCAGAAGGTATTTGCTCAGCGCCAGATCGCGGCGCATGACGGGCATGGTGAGGGCGTAGGCGTCCCATTTGCAGTTTTCGTCGTAGGCCAGCGCGTTGACCGGGA
>USFL01000389.1 GCA_900553905.1 uncultured Eubacteriales bacterium
TCGGTCAGCTCAAAGCCCAGCTCCTGCGCGTGCTCGCGCAGCGCGTGACGGCCGCTGAGCTTGCCCAGCACCACCCCGCCCTGGGGGATGCCCAGCTCCTCGGGCTTCATGATCTCGTAGGTGGCGCGCTCGCGGAGCACCCCGTGCTGGTGGATGCCGCTCTGGTGCACGAAGGCGTTGGCGCCCACGACGGCCTTGTTGGGCGGAATCTCCATGCCGCTTAGGTTCGCGGCAAGGCGGCTGACGCGGTAGAGCTCGTGGATGTTGAGGTTGTCCCGAAGGCCGTAGATGTCCCGGCGCGTGCGCAGGCCCATTACGATTTCGTCCAGCGAGGCGTTGCCCGCGCGCTCACCCAGGCCGTTGATGGTGCATTCCACCTGCCGCGCGCCCCGGCGGATGGCTTCCAGCGTGGTTGCTGCGGCCAGGCCCAGGTCGTTGTGGCAGTGGGTGGAGATCACGATGTCGCGCTCCCCCGCCACCTCGCGGCAGATGGAGGCGATCAGATCGCCGTATTCGCCCACGGTCGCGTAGCCCACGGTGTCGGGGATATTGATGGTGGTCGCGCCCGCCTCCACCGCCGCCCTGCATACCTGATAGAGAAAATCCGTCTCGGTGCGGGTGGCGTCCTCGCAGCTGAACTCCACGTCCGCGCACAGCGAGCGCGCCAGGCGCACGCCGCGCACAGCCGCGTCCAGCACCTGCTCGCGATTCATGCCCAGCTTGGCGGCGCGGTGCAGAGGGCTGGTGGCGATAAAGACGTGGATGCGCGGCTTTGCAGCTTCCCGCAGCGCCTCGGCGGCGGCGCGGATGTCCGCCTCCACGCAGCGCGCCAGCGAGCACACGCCGGTTTGGACCGTGCGGGCCACAGCGCGCACGGCTTCAAAGTCCCCCTGGCTGGACCCGGCGAAACCCGCCTCGATCATGTCCACGCCCAGCGCCTCCAGCGCACGGGCAAAGGCCACCTTGTCATCCAGATGAAAGCTCACGCCGGGCGTCTGCTCGCCGTCCCGGAGCGTGGTGTCCAGAAACAGTACCGTATCGCGCATGCGTTTCCTCCGTTATGGCAGGCGGATGTGCGGAAGCAGCTTTTCCAGCGTCTTTTCGCCAATGCCTTTTACGTTCATCAGGTCTTCCGGGTAGTAAAAGGGTCCGTTTTTCTCGCGTTCCTCCATGATGCGCCGGGCGATGACCTCGCCCACGCCCGGCAGGGTATCCAGCTCCTCCGCGTCCGCGGTGTTGACGGCCACCGGTCCGTCCGGAAGCAACGGCGCCAGAAAGGCAACCCTTCGCGCCTCCCCGGCGGCGGCCAGCACAAACGCGCCGCTTCCGGGCCCGGGCGTCACATGCGCCGCCGTCAGCCCCAGCGCCAGCGCAATCAGCGCGCATGCCGCGCACCAGCCCAGGACCCGGCGCACGGCCTCAGGCCCCTCCCTTGCGCACCTTCTGGCCGGCCTTGGTGTCCTCCAGGATGTAGCCTAGGGCCTTGATCTGGTCGCGCAGCTCGTCGGAGCGCTTCCAATCCTTGTTTTTGCGGGCCTCGGCGCGCTCGTCCACCAGCGCCTGCACCTCGGCCGGGATGGCGTCGTTTTGCTTCATCAGAAGGCCCAGCACGCCGCAGATGGCGTTCATCTTCTCCAGCCCCAGCTGCACGGCCTCGCGGCTCACGCCGCCCTGGGGCAGCTTGTAGACGGCGCGCACCAGCTCAAAGAGCGCAGCCAGCGCGTCGGCGGTGTTCAGGTCGTCGTCCATGGCGGCGATGAACTTCTCCTCCGAGCGCAGGCACTCGTCCATGAAGGCGCGCTCGCCCTCGTCGGGCGCGCGGTCCTGGGCGCTGGCGAGGAGGAAGGTGAGCTGATCGCGCGCGGTGTAAAGTCTTTCGAGGCTGCTGGCCGCCGCCTCGATGAGGTCGCGGCTGAAGTTGATGGGGCTGCGGTAGTGCGCCGAAAGCATGAACAGGCGCACAGCCTCCAGATCAAATTCTTTGGAGATGTCGCGCACGGTGAAGAAATTGCCCTTGGATTTGGACATCTTCTCGTTGTCGATGTTGATAAAGCCATTGTGCATCCAGTAGCGCACGTAGGGCTTGCCGGTCGCGCCGGAGGTCTGGGCGATCTCGTTTTCATGGTGGGGGAAGAGCAGGTCCTTGCCGCCGCCGTGGATGTCGAAGGTCTCGCCCAGATAGGTGGTGCTCATGGCCGAGCACTCGATGTGCCAGCCGGGACGGCCCATGCCCCAGGGGCTTTCCCAGGCGGGCTCGCCGGGCTTCTGTGCCTTCCAGAGGGCAAAGTCCAGCGGGTCCTCCTTGACCTCGTCCACGCTCACGCGCGCGCCGCTCTCCAGATCCTCCAGATTCTGCCCGCACAGGCAGCCGTAGCTGGGGAAGGCGCGCACGCGGTAGTACACGTCGCCCTGGGATTC
>USFL01000390.1 GCA_900553905.1 uncultured Eubacteriales bacterium
CGGGCTACATGTACACGGACTTAGCGTCCCTGTACGAGCGCGCAGGCCGCCAGAAACCAGAGCCAGCTTTGCTCGCGGGAGAAAAGCGCGGCGCGCAGGGCCTCGGGCGTTGCGGCGGCGGCTTCGCCCGACCGGGCCAGCGCGTCCAGCGGCGCGGGGGAAAAGGGCAGAGCCGCTTGCAGATGCAGCGCCACGTTGGGCGCGGTGCCCGTCAGCTTGAGGGGGTAGATCCAGAGGCTTGCCGCGGCCTGCCACAGAAGCGGCAGGGCAAAGCAGACCAGGTAGCACATCAGGCATTTCACCCGGTTGGACCAGCGCAGGCGCACGGCGGACGGCATGCTCATACGCCCCCTTCCCATGCCCCGGCGGGCACGAATACGTCAAACTCATAGCGCACCAGAGGCGCTTCATCCACATTGGCGGCCGCGCGGAGCTGCGCGATCAGCTCCTCAAGGCCCGGCGCGCGCATCACGGGCGGAAAGTCCGGGATGGGCAGGCCGTGATAGCCGGATTCGTTCACGGGCCCCCATGCGTGCTGAAGCTGGCGGGGCACGCCGGCGCTGTCGCCGTCGCAGGTATGCACCGCCTGGGCGAACTGCTCCCACGCGGAAATCTGCTCGTTGGTCAGGCGCACGCCGAGGCTGGCGGCCCAGGGGACGTCCTCCCATTCGACCTGCGCGCCGGAGAGGTCCGCGCTGACCAGCACGCGGTAATAGCCCGGCACGAGCGCGGCTTCGTCCGCCGAGACGGTGATGGAAAGGCGCGTGCCGCCATCCTCCGGCGCCACGGCGGCGATCCTGAAGGGATTTTGCCGCCCGCCGCTGTGGAAGGCCTCGTCCTCGCGGGTAAAGACGTACTGCGTATCCCGAAGCGCGATGACCTGCCCCTCCCCGGCCTGCGCCGTGGTGGGCAGCGTATCGGTCAGAATGAGCGCCGCCTCCACCGAGACGGAGGCGGCGAGGCCGCTCAGGTCCGCGCTCGCCGCGCCGCTTTCCTGCGTCACGGGCAGCGACACCGTCACCGACGCGCCGGAGACATCGCTATCCAGCGTGACCGTGGCGGCCTGCCCGCCGGTTTCGAGCGTGCAGCCGGATACGGACAGCGCCGCGCCCTCGCTAAGCCGGGTCAGGCAGGTCCAGCCGGGCCGCTCGATGCGCGCGGAGAAAGATTCAAAGCCGAAGGGCTGCTGCGTGACGGTCTGGCCGTTGGCGGTATAGGTGAGCTGGCCCTCCTGAGGGCCGCGCAGGCCCCTGAGCGCCTCGGAGGACGCCAGCCCGTCGTCCAGCCGGGCGGCATAGCGGTCCGCCTGCGCGGGCGTTCCCACCACCAGCATGATAAGCGTGCGCGGCATGGGCAGCGCCTGATCGGAATTCTGAGCGGCGTTGTCGTAATCCAGCCGGCCCCAGAGAAGCGGCTCGGCAAAATCCGCCGCGCCGAAGGAGGACATCTGCCCCATATAGTCCAGCACAAAGGCGTAGAGCCGAACGCACAGCCCCGCGTCAAACACGCCCCGCGCCTTGAGCAGCTCGGTCACGGCATCGACGGGCGTGCCGTCCGCCTCCACGGAGGACAGGCGGCGCAGGGTGGCCGGGTCGCAGGTGATGACGGACAGGCGCGTGAGGTCGAGGTTTTCCAGGGCGTACATGAGCGGCGCGTCCGCGTCGCCATCCACCACGTAGCCGTCCGTCTCCCCGCTCTGGATGGCGGCGATCTGGTCATCCAGAGCGTCGGCCATGGCCGGGGCCAGCGACGGGTTTTCCAGCGAGGAGGCGTCCAGCGAGCGCAGCTGGTTGAGCATGGGCGTGCCCAGGTCGTAGAACGAGCCTTCCATGTCCTCGGCGGACAGGCCCGCAAAGAACGAGGGCAAGGGGTTAATGGCACAGGTGAGCAGGTCGCGCGTGACGGAGGCGCGCGCCTCCGCGCCGGACCCGGCCAGCGCCTGAAGCGCCTCATCCGGCAGGCGCTCGTTGCCCGCGCGCAGCACCCGCACGCGCGAGCCCTCGGCGGCGGCCAGCAGGCAGCGCAGCACGCCCTCGTACATGCCCACCTGCGAGCCGTAGCGGTAATGGAAGCCGCCCTCGCGGTACTTGCGGCTGAAGTGGGGGTACACGCTCTCCTCGTGGATGTTGATGCCGCCCATCACCTGGGAGGCGTCCAGCCACAGGTCCACCAGCAGGGGCGCGCCGGACGCGGGAGCCTCCGTTTCGTCGGGGACGGCGTCGCTCATCGCGGGCCATTCCAGCAGGCGCAGGTCCGGCGCGGCAGATGCGCTGTCCGCGCCGGAAAAGGCGTCCAGCGCGCCGGACAGACCGCACGCCGTGAGCAGCAAGGCGGCGCACAAAAGCAGCGCCAGCAGCATCCGCCGGACCATGCGCACCTCTCCTTTCGTATCGGGCTTACTGGAAAATATCATTCGCC
>USFL01000391.1 GCA_900553905.1 uncultured Eubacteriales bacterium
CATTTCGGCATCCCGCTCTACGTGCATGAGGCGGACGCGCCCAAGCTCACCGACAGCACGAAGAACGTGGCCCGCCAGTTCGGCTACGACGTGACGGTTTCCACGCGCCCGCTCATGCTGCGGGGCGGGGAAACGCTCTCCCTGGCCGGCATGGACATTCGCGTGCTGCATACGCCGGGGCACAGCGCGGGCAGCGTGTGCTACCTGCTGCCGCAGGGGCAGGGCGTACTGACGGGGGACACGCTGTTCGCCCACGGCTATGGCCGGACCGACTTTGCGGACGGCAGCTTCCATGCGCTCAAGGAATCGCTGCGCGCGCTGTTTCATCTTACGCCCCGGCAGATTGCCTATCCGGGGCATGAGGAAGCGGGCACGGTGGGCCGCGACCCCGTGGAGGGCTGAGGCATGGAGAAGGTGCGCATCGCGCTGTACACGCCGCTTCCGGGGTTTGCCAACGACCTGTGCGACGTGCTCAAGCTGTTTTTTCAGGTGGAAGCCTTTGACGTCAATCCCGAGGACGAGGGCGGCGAGCCGCTGCGCCATGACTATCAGGAGCGCGGCGGCGTGGCGCGGAGCGTGATGCATCTGCGCGGCCGCAGCTTTTCGATGGAGCAGGCTTTGCCGCAGGCCGCCCCCGGCGGGGACGGCGGGCACCTGGCGGTTGCGCTCAAGCGGGTGCGCAAGCGCCTGTGCAAGCTGTCGCTGTACCGCCTGCTGAAGGAGCTCACGGGCGCGCATCCCCCGTGGGGCGCGCTCACGGGCATCCGGCCCACGCGGCTATTGTGTCAGGCCATGGAGGAAGGGCGCTCCATGGAGGAGGCCGAACGGTATCTGGAATCGTTTTTCGACGTGACGCCCGAAAAGGCGGCGCTGCTTGCCCGCATCGTGCGGGAGCAGCAAAAGCTGCCCGCGCCCTGCACGGCGCAGGCGGACGTATATATCTCCATCCCCTTTTGCCGCACGCGCTGCGCCTACTGCTCCTTCCCGGGCGAGGCGGCAGGCAGGGGTGGGCGCATCGCCCCGTATCTGGAGGCGCTTTTCGGGGAAATGCGGGAGGGCGCGCGGCTGATGGAGCGGTGCGGGCTTTCGCTGCGCGCGCTCTACGTGGGCGGCGGCACCCCTTCGGCGCTGGGCGAGGAGGACTTCGCCCGGCTGATGGACGAGGTGACGGCGCGCTTTCCCGGCGCGCGGGAGTACACCGTGGAGGCGGGGCGCCCGGATACCATCACCCGCGGCAAGCTGCTTGCGCTCAAGCGGCTGGGCATCGGCCGCATCAGCATCAACCCCCAGACCATGAACGACGAAACCCTGCGCCTCATCGGCCGGGACCACACGGCCCGCCAGACCTGCGAGGCCTTTGCGCTGGCGCGGGAGCTGGGATTTGACGACATCAACATGGACGTGATCGCGGGCCTGCCCGGCGAGGACGAGGCGGCCTTCGCCCGCACGATGGAGGAGGTGCGCCGCCTCGCGCCCGACAGCCTGACCGTGCATACGCTGGCCATCAAGCGGTCCAGCCGGCTCAATCTGGAGCGCGCGCCCCTGCCGGACGCCGCCGTGGCCGCCGCCATGGTGCGCCTGGGCGAGGAGACGGCCGAGGCGCTCGGCCTTGCGCCCTATTACCTCTACCGGCAGAAGTACATGGCCGGGCAGCAGCAGAACGTGGGCTACGCCCGCCCCGGCGCGGCGTGCCTGTACAATGTGGATATCATGGAGGAAACCACCTCCATCCTCGCCATGGGCGCGGGGGCCATCAGCAAGCGCGTGCTGCCGGACCGGGAGCTGCGCATCCGCCGCGCGCCCAACGTGACCAATGTGAGCGTCTATATCGACCGCGCCGAGGAAATGGCGCGGCGTAAGGAAATCCTTTTTACACAAACGGAGGGAGAGAAACCATGCGAATCCTAGTGGCACTGGACCAGGGCACCACATCCAGCCGCGCCATCGTCTTTGACGAGGCGGGGCGCACGCTTGCCTCGCACGCGATCGAGTTTAAGCAGCGCTATCCCCGGCCCGGCTGGGTGGAGCACGACCCGGACGACATCCTCGGCACCCAGGTGGAGGCCCTGCAAAAGGCCGTGAAGATGAGTAAGGTGGACGTGCGCGACATCGCGGCCATCGGCATCACCAACCAGCGCGAGACCACCCTGCTGTGGGAGAAGGACACGGGCCGCTGCGTACACAACGCCATCGTGTGGCAGTGCCGCCGCACCGCGCCCTATGTGGAGAAGCTGGTGCGCGAGGGGCATGGCGAAACCATCCGGAAAAAGACGGGCCTTGTGCCGGACGCCTACTTCAGCGGGACGAAGCTGGCGTGGCTGCTGGATACGCTGAACCTGCGCGAGCGCGCGGAGAAGGGCGAGCTGTGCTTCGGCACGGTGGACAGCTTCCTGGCCTGGCATCTGGTGGAGGG
>USFL01000392.1 GCA_900553905.1 uncultured Eubacteriales bacterium
GTCCAGCGCGGCGGGAGCGGGGATAGGGCCGAGGGCGCGCAGGTGCGCGATCCCCGTTTCGCAAAGCGTTTCGGTTTCCTGCCGGGGGATGAGGGCGCGCGCGTCGGTCTGGATCTCCAGCCCGTAAAAGCCCTGCGTGCCCAGCAGGTATTGCAGCGGCGTGCGCCGGGTACGCGAAAGCAGGAGCGACGCCATGCGCTGCTCCTGCTGGGGGGTCAGTTGGGCCGCGCCGCTCATGCGCATGGCCAGGCGGTCCATGCCCAGCACGTGGGCCAGCAGCCACTCCGCGTCCAGCCGCGGATCGGGCACGCCCGCCCGCTCCAGGGCACGGGCGGCCTCCAGAAGGGTGTGACGAACGTCCGCCATGTCACTCGGCTTCCGCGGCAGGCTGCCCGGCTTCGGGCGCGGTCTGCTCCGCGGGGGATTCGGCGGGGGCAGGCGTGTCCGCCTCCTCCGCGGCGGGCGGCGTGTAGGCGGGATCGGCCACGCGGTAGTCCCGGATGACGGTGTAGCCTTCCGGGGTGGTTTCGCAGCCCTTGGGCAGGCCGTGAAGCGCCACGTTCATGGAAACGATGGCCACCTCCAGCATTTCGTTGGTGGGCGGACGGGTGGTGAGGCGCTGCATCTGCATGCCGGGCCAGCGCAGGATGCGGGCCAGGCGGCTTTCGCTGTGGGCCAGGGCCTTGAGCGCCTCATAGCTGATGCCGGCCACGAAGGGCAGCAGCAAAAGCCGGCTGCCCAGGCGCAGGAAGAAGTTTTCGCCCTGATAGCCCACCAGCGTGAACAGCACGATGGAGATGACGAACACGATCAAAAGGAAGCTGGTTCCGCAGCGCGGGTGCAGCGTGGTGAACTGCTGCGCGTTTTCGGGGGTGAGGGGCAGGCCGTGCTCGTTGCAGTAGACGGTCTTGTGCTCGGCGCCGTGGTACTCGAAGGTGCGGCGCACGTCCGGCACCTTGGCGCAGAAGAGGATGTAGCCGATCAGAATCAGGATGCGCAGAATGCCGCTGAGCAGGTTGATGAGCCAGTTGGAGGAGGGGTCCGGCATCCACGCCTTGAGCAGGCGCGCGAACAATTCCGGAATCACGAAGAACAGCCCGACGGACAGGATGACCGCCAGCACGATGGCCACGGCCATCACGATCTTGTCAATGCCCTTGCCCAGCTTTTGGGACAGCCACTTTTCAAATTTGCTGGGCTCCTCGTCCAGCATGCCCAGCATGTCGGTGCTCTGCTGCAGCACGCTCATGCCCATGGAAAGCATGGTTACGAAATTGACGATGCCGCGCACAATCGGCCACCCCATCCATGGGTGCTTTTTGGAAAGAGGCACGTAGGGGGTACGCCGGGTCACGATGGTGCCGTTGGGGCGGCGCACCGAGATGGCGATGGCGTCCGGGGCCTTCATCATCACGCCCTCCAGCACCGCCTGACCGCCGATATCCACGCGTCCGCACGCGCCTTGCTTCTGATTTGCCATAAAATCTCCTGTTCCTTTCTGCGCGCCTGAAAAGGGTACAGACGCGCAAGTGCTATATTTCGACGCCGCCGGGCCTGTTTCCTGCCGCGCCGGCGCGGGCGCCATCATTTGGGAAAAATCAAAAAAAGCGCCGAAAAGGCGCTCTTTTGAATGGCTCATTCCATGTTGAAACGCTTCTTGAAGCGGTCAACGCGTCCGCCGGTATCAACCAGCTTTTGCTTGCCGGTAAAGAAAGGGTGGCACTTGGAGCAAATTTCAACCTTCAGCTCGGGCTTGACCGACCCCGTCTCAAACGTCTCACCGCATACGCAACGGACGATGGACTTGCCATATTTGGGATGGATCTTTTCTTTCACGCGTTCTCACCTCTTTTGCGCATGCTGTGGGTTGTCTTAAACCGCAAAAATGATTATAGCATAGTGCTCTACGTTTTGCAAGATTTTTTTCCGAAAGGAAAAGCGCAATTCCTCTCATCAAATTCTCATGATCTCCTCATGCGGCATTTACCGGTTTTTGAGCGCCGTCCCCTTTTTTCCGGCGGCAAAGCGTGGTAAGATAGCCCTGACAAACGGCCGAAGCCGGCCGAAGGAGGGTGCCGCATGAGCGATCACGACGGGCTGGGCCCGGAGGGCAGCTATTTTGAAAACAAGGCGCGCAGGGAGGAAGAGGCCCGCAAAGCCAAGGGGGACGCCATGTTCCCGGTGTGGATCACGGCGCTGTACCTGGTGCTGGGCTTCGTGTTCGGACTGTGGCATCCGGGCTGGCTTCTGTTTCTGACCATCCCGATTCACTATATGCACTTCGATTCCCAGTGGGAGCGCTTCACCAATCCCGTGGTGGTCACGCTGATCTACTTGGTGCTGGGCTGTTTCTTCGGGCTGTGGCATCCGGGCTGGCTGGTGTTCCTGGCCATCCCCCTGGGCGAAATG
>USFL01000393.1 GCA_900553905.1 uncultured Eubacteriales bacterium
CTGGGGGTGCGACAGCTCCATTTTTTCGTTTATCGAAAAAGGACTCAGCGAGCAGGCCGACGTGCTCACGGTGGATTTTCCCGGCCACGGTCAGAGCGGTGAACCGCCGGTGCCCTGGGGGGTTCCCGAATACGCCGGGCAGATTGCCGGGCTGCTTGAATCGCTTTCCATTGCAAAAGTGCGCGTGGTGGCGCATTCCTTCGGCGGCCGCGTCGCCGTCTATCTTGCCTCGCATCGCCCGGAAATGGTGGAGCAAATGGTCCTTACCGGAGCCGCCGGCATACGTAAACCGCTGACGGAGACGCAGAAAAAACGGCAGGCCCGCTTTAAGCGAATGAACGCCATACTCAATGCGCTCAAGCGGCTGCGCCTGCTGCGCGCAATGGTGGAGCGCTGGCAGGCCGCGCTTCGCAGGCGGTATGGCTCCGCTGACTATGCGCGGCTGAATGAAAACATGCGCAGGACTTTTTCCAAGGTGATCTCACAGGATCTGTATCCGTTTCTGAAGGACATTCAGGCCCCCACTTTGCTGGTTTGGGGCAGCGAGGACACCGAAACGCCGCTCTGGATGGGGGAACAGATAGAGAAAGCCATTCCCGATGCGGGCCTGGTGGTGTTTGAAGGCCGGACGCATTTTGCATTCATCGAGGAATGGCAGCGCTTCCTGACAATTGTCAGGCAATTCTTTTGGGGAGGTCAGACGGCATGAGTTTGGCAACGCCGCTCCTTCGCTGGCTTACGCTGCTTTCGCCGGTATGCTGCTGCCTGTTCGCCGCGCGCGGCATCCTGCATTTTTTTCAACTGGAAAGCTATCAGTTTCCGGGCTATTTCCGCACCCTCAAGCGCAACCGCGTTCACAGCCTGCTGCCGGGCGCATGCGCTGCGCTGGCCATGCTGGTCTTGCTTTATCTCTTTGATTTGCTGGCCCTGCGCGACGGACCCCGGTGGGTTGCCATGACGGCGGCGGCGCTGCTGCTGCCCCTGTCGGCGGGCGCGGGGCTTGTGATTGCCCGGGTATTTTCACCCCGCCGCGCCAAAAAGAAATTTGTGCTCACCGGACGCGTCAAGCGGCTGTATGCGGTCTTTTTTTTGGTGATGACGGGCATCAGCGCGCTGTGTGCCGCCACGCCCTGGGCGGTGCTGCCCGCGCTATGGCCGCTGGCGCTTCCGCTGGTGGTGGCCCTGAGCGGGCTCCTGGCCTGGCCGATTGAAAAGGCGATCAGCGAATGCTACTTCCGCGACGCCCGGCAAAAGCTGCTTGCCAACCCCAGGCTGATTCGCATCGGCATCACGGGCAGCTACGGCAAAACGTCGGTCAAGCATATTCTGGGCGCCATCTTGAGCGAGAAGTATCCCACGCTTATCACGCCCGCCAGCTTCAATACCCCCATGGGCGTCACTCGCGCCATCCGGGAGAAGCTGTCCCCCTCGCATCAGGTGTTTGTGGGGGAGATGGGGGCGCGGCACGTGGGCGACATCAAGGAGATGTGCCGTCTGGTGCATCCGACCATCGGCATCATCACCTCGGTGGGACCGCAGCACCTGGAAACGTTCAAGACCATCGAGCGTGTGGCCTCCACCAAATACGAGCTGATCGAGGCCCTGCCCGCCGAGGGTTCCCACGCCTACTTCTATGACGACGGCGCCTGGGTGCGCAAGATGTACGACCGCACGCAAAAGCCCAAAACCCTTTGCGGGCGTGACCCGGCAACCTGCGACTGCTGGTGCGACGAGGTAAGCGTGTCCGCGGAAGGCAGCCATTTCACGCTGCATGTCCGTGGCATGGGCAGCGTGGAATGCCATACCCGGCTTTTGGGCGAACACAACATCCAGAACATTTTGCTGGCCGCGGCCGTCGCCTCCGCCCTGGGGCTCACGCTGCGCCAGATCGCCCATGGCGTGGAGAAGCTCTCTCCCGTCAAGCACCGGCTGGAGCTGCTCAGCCATCCGGGCAGTTTCACCATCATCAACGACGCCTTCAATTCCAACCCTGTGGGCGCAAAGGCCGCGCTGGCGGTGCTCAAGGGCTTCCCTTCGCGCCGCATCATCATTACGCCCGGCATGGTGGAGCTGGGCGAGCGCGAGGCGGAATACAACCGCGAATTCGGCCGGGAGATGGCCGACTGCGTGGACATCGCCATCATCGTGGGCAAAAACCGCGCCATGCCCATCATCGAGGGGCTGAAGGAGGCCGGTTTCCCGGAGTCGGATATCCACCGTGTGGACAGTCTGGACGATTCCACCCGCTTGCTGCACAGCCTGGTCCGCCCCACGGACACCGTCCTTTACGAAAACGACCTTCCCGATCACTATCAGGAAGCCTGATTGGAGGAACTGGATATGAGCAAGATTCAACTGGGCGTGATGTTCGGCAGCCGCAGCTGCGAGCATGAGGTGTCCATCATC
>USFL01000394.1 GCA_900553905.1 uncultured Eubacteriales bacterium
GGCTGCTGGAGGAGCTTTTGGACCGGGGCGTGGCGGTGGTGATTCTGGCGGTGAACCTGGCGGACTCGCTCTCTCTGGCCGACCGCCTGATTCGCGTCCGGCGCGGCCGGCCGCAGGAGGCGTTCGACCGCGTGCACTTCAACGATCTGCCCGCCGACGCGCCGTGGCGCAGCCTGTACCGGAGCGTTTCCGAAACCCAGAAGGAGGAATTGCCATGACGTTTCTCAAAATGCTGGAATCCATCCGCACGCCCCTTGGAGAGCAGCTGGCCGCCGCCGTGACGCTGCTGGGGGAGGAAACCTTCTTCATGCTGGTGGGGCTTGCGCTGGTATGGTGCTTTGACAAGCGCTGGGGCTTCCGCCTGCTGTTTGCAGGTCTGGCGGGCACGGTGCTCAACCAGCTGCTCAAGGCGGTGTTTCTCATCCCCAGACCGTGGGTAATCGATCCCGAATTCACCATCGTGGAGGCAGCCCGCGCGGGCGCGACGGGCTACTCCTTCCCCAGCGGGCACACGCAGTCCGCCGCGTGCGTGCTGGGCATGCTGGCCCTGTGGGTACGCGACCGGGTCTTTACGGCCGTGTGCGTCTTGGGGGTGCTGGCGGTGGCGTTTTCGCGCATGTACCTGGGCGTTCACACGCCGCTGGACGTGGGCGTGTCGCTGATCACGGGCGCGGCTACGGTGGCCGTGATGCCCCGCCTGTTTGACCGCGCGGAAGCGTCCGTGCGCGGCCGGCGGCGAATGGGCGCGGGCCTTATGGGCTTTGCGCTGCTCTTGTTGCTCTATGTGCTGCTTTGGCCCAAGCGGGAGGCCAATGTGGCCGAGTTTGACGCGCACGGCGTGGAAAGCGCCTGGACGCTGGTTGGCACCATGCTGGGGCTGCTGGCGGCCTGGTACGCCGACCGGCGCTGGCTGCATTTCGACACCCGCGCCGTATGGTGGGCGCAGGCCCTCAAGCTGGCTCTGGGTCTGGCGCTGGTGATGGCCGTGCGCGTGGGGCTCAAGGCCTTGCTGACCGCGCTCTTTGGCGACGCGCCGTTTGCCGACGGCGTGAGGTACCTGTGCATCGCGCTCACGGGCGGCGTGCTGTGGCCCATGACCTTCGGTTTCTGGAACCGTCTGGGCCAGGGCAAGCGCGCTGGCGCAAAGGGCTGACAGCCGTTTTTCGGGCCTTGCCCTTTACAATCCGCGCCGCAGGCTATATAATGCAGGCGGGGCGCGCCGCCATCCGCGCAGGAGGCGGACGCATCCCCGGTTTTCCGGTTTCTCATCCCTGATATCGTCGGGTATCCCAACAGAACTCGAACGGAGGAAAACATTATGAAAAACGTCGTCCCGTCCGCCCGGCGGCAGAGCGAGGCCATCCGCAGAATGGTTACGGCCGCCATGCTCAGCGCCATCACCGCTGTACTCACCTTCACCCCCATCGGCATGATTCCCCTGCCGCCTCCGCTGCTAAGCGCCACCACGGTGCACCTGCCGGTCATTCTGGCCGCTTTGGTGGAGGGGCCCGTGGTGGGGCTGGTAGTGGGGCTGGTATTCGGCCTGTGCAGCTTCATCCGCGCGTGGGAAACCGGCGCGGTGGGACTGACGCTGTTCTTTCGCAACCCGTTGGTAAGCGTGCTGCCCCGGCTGCTGGTGCCGCTGGTGGCGCTGGGCGTGTACCTGCTGTGGAAGCGCCTTGCGCCCAGGGGCGCGGTATCCGACAAGGTGGGCGCAGCCGTGGCTTCCGCCGCCGGGTCGGTAGCCAACACGGTCTTGTGCCTGGGCATGCTGCTGGTGATCTACGGGGCGGACCTGACCCAGCTGATCAACAGCATGATCTCCGCCGGCAGCGCGGACGCCGTCTATCTCAACGACGCGGGCGCATGGCTGGTGGCCGCCGTGGGCCTGCCCAACGGCATCGGGGAGGCCGTCGTGGCCGCGGTAATCGTACCGATGATCAAAATTGCGGTGGAGGCGGTGATGCGCCGCTCGCGCCGCGCCCCCGCCGGGCGCGCCCACCCGGACAAGTAAGGAGTAGACCGCCATGATCTTTACCATGGACGTTGGCAACACCAACATCAAAACCGCGCTGTTTGAAGGGCGCGAGATGCGCAACTACTGGCGCATCTCCACCAACACCTCCTATACCTCGGACGAATACGGGTTGATTCTGGAGGGGCTTTTCGCGCGCGCGGGGCTTTCGCTGGACGCGGTGGAGGGCATCGTGATGTCCAGCGTGGTACCCACCATCAACTTTACCCTGGAGCACATGTGCAAAAACTACTTCGGCAAGATGCCCATGACCGTGGCGCCCGGCATCAAGACGGGTATCAACCTCAAGTATGAAAACCCGCGCGAGCTGGGCAGCGACCGCATCGCCAACGCCGTGGCCGCG
>USFL01000395.1 GCA_900553905.1 uncultured Eubacteriales bacterium
CCTCGCCGCTCCACTTGAGGTCGTAGTACAGGGCGGAGGCGCTTTTTTCCAGCAGACTTGGCAGTGAGAGGCGGTAGTAGATGTGCCCGTCGCACAGGACCGTGCGCCAGGTTTCCGGCACGTCGGTGAACATGTCCATCACGCTGTAATAGGTGGCTTCGACGGCGCTTCCGGGCAAAAGCACCGCATCGGGCAGAAACTCGTCGGCCAGATGCGCGCCGTCCTCCGCGCCGGAGGCGAGCAGCGTGCGGTGCAGGCATTCCGGCAGCGTGGCGGGCTGCACGCGACCGTCCTGGCGGAGCATGACGGTGGTGGAAATGCTGCCGAAGTCGATGGCGATGGCCGCCGCGGGCTCGTGGCGCAGGAGGCGGCGGGGCGCGTCGTTGAGCAGCGCTCCCAGAGAGAGCGCGCCGCGCCGGAGCGCGACAAACGCCGGGAACCGGTCCACGCAGGTGTTGCGCCACTCGCGGCCGGGGGCATGGCGCAGGTCGCCCTGCGTCCAGCCTTCCGTGCCAAGCGCCCATGCGTCCAAATGCCGCGGCTGGTGGATATGGAGGAAATAGCGCTTCCACAGGCCGGGCGAAAGGCGCACATTGGGCCATACGGCCACGTAGGGGGCCTCCCCGGCGGGCAGCACAAAGGCCGCGCCGGTTTGCAGCGCGTCGCTCAGGACATAGGCGCGGCGGAAGGTGACGGCGCTTTCCGCCGCCGTTTCGCCCCGCTGCACACGGCGGCGCAGCCGCAGACACGCCTCGACGGAGCGTCCGTCCGTCGAGGGCAGAAAGCGCAGGCCGGAGAGATCCAGCCGGGGCGCGGCGGATGCGTCCGCGTCGGCCGCGTCCATCAGCCAGGCGCACAGCCGGGGCGAGAGCGGCGGCACGGCATAACAGGTGCGCGTACCCAGCGTGACGCGGCAGGCCGTATGGAGCGCGTCGTCCGCGAAGGGCGGCGGGCCGTCCAGCAGGAGAAGCGCGTCGGAAAACGGCGCTTCCACCAACGCCGCGTCCTCCATGCCCAGCGCGTCCAGGAGCAGGGCGCAGAGGGCGGCGGGACGGCCGTCCAGCGGATAGGTCACCTCAAGGGTGAAGCCCGCATCTTCGGGCCGGCGGTCCAGCTCGTCGGCCCAGCCTTTGAGCAGGCCGGGCAGGCGCGGCCACAGGCCGGGGCGGTCCTGCGAGGCTTCCGCCAGCTCCCGCAACGTGATCGAAGCGCGCCTGCGCCAGCCCGCGTCGTAACGCTCCAGCAGCGAAAGCTCCCGTTTCAGGCGCGCCAGCGCGTCCGCTTCGCCGGGGCTGCGCGCGGGCTCGGCCAGACAGAAGGCGGACCGGCGGGCAAAGGCCGTGCCGTCCAGCGAGTAGAGGACGCAGCCGCCGTCCGCCGCGGCGGGAGGCACGGGGCCCAGCACCACGCGAAGAAGCGGGTTGGCGGCGGGGTCGGCCTCCTGCGGATGCAGCGTTTCTTCCCGGACCCCGGCGGGCGTGTCAGCCAGCGTATGGGCGGCCAGAATCCGGGCGCGGAGATCGTCCAGCGCCTGCGCGTCGCCCCGCGTCCACGCGCGCTCAATCGCGCGGTATATGCGCTGCTTTGCGTACACCGCCGTGGCTTGAAACCGCTCGCCCACCAGCGCGTACAGGCCGCCCATCATATCTTCCAGCAATTTGCGGTTCAGATAGGCAAACAAAATCGCCTCCAGCAGCATATCGCGTCCTAAGCCCTCCGCCACGCCCAGTTGCGTGAGCAAATCCAGGGCCGCTTCCCTTGCGCCATCCGGCGCGCGCTGCTGACCCAGCCGCAAATCCCAAAGCGCCTGTCCCAAGCTCTCGGGCGAAAGGCTGGCGTGCAGGCAATTGAGCCTGCCCTCCGGTTGCGCTTGAGTGAAGATCACCGCCGGATACGTCGCCAGTTCCCGCGCGCGGATGCGATCTGCCAGATCAGCCGGCCCTGCCGCCACAATCACATCTGGTCGGTAGCCCAGCAGCGTTATAAGGTCTTTGAAGGTTTGGCACACTGCAAGCGTGCGCACGCCCAGCTTACCCAGCAGCGCTTCCGCGTCGCATTCCATACAGACTGCTGTTTTGAGCGTACGCATGGCACCGCCCTCCTCTACCGAAAAAAACAATTCGACAGGGCAAAGGAAAATCCTTCAAAACCACGGGATTTAATACTGATGGTTTTTGTGGACTTATGCCCAAATTGGCCTGCGTTTCAGGCCAATTTGGGTAGCCCCGGAAAACGCGCTAAGCCGCCATCTGGTCGTACATCCAGCGGGCGTACACCGCGTAGCCCTGCTGCGGGTCGCCCAGGAACACATGCGTCACCACGCCCACCAGCTTGCCATCTTGCAAAATGGGCGAGCCGCTCATACCCTGCGCAATGCC
>USFL01000396.1 GCA_900553905.1 uncultured Eubacteriales bacterium
CAAAGTTAGACAGTCTTAACATTTTTTCATAGTAGCATACTCGGCTTTCCCTGTCAAGGAAAAAAACGGTGCACCGAAAATCGGTGCACCGGAAATTTATCTTGCGGTCATTTTTCTGCGGAAGATCACAATGGCCGCCGTCAGCAGGCCAAAGGCCCATGCCAGAACGATCCAGAGCTGTGGGAACATGCCGCCCCAGTCCGCTGCCAGAGCGGCCCGCGCCGCGTCGACGGCGTTGGCGAACGGGAGCGCGTAGGCGATGCGGCGGAAAACCTTTCCGCCAAGGTCGAGCGAGAACCAGATGCCGGAGAGCCACGCCGAGACATTGGTCAGCAGGGCTCCGCACATCCCACCGACGGCCTTTTCCGGCAGCAGCGTGCCGCACAGCATCCCGAGCGCCAGATTCACAAGCGCGATGGGCACGTTGACCGCCGTGCAGGCCAGAATGCGCCACGACACCGGCAGGCCGAGCGGGATGGCCGCGAGCAGGCACACAAGCGTCTGCGCCAGCGCCATGGGGAGCATGGGCAGCAGATAGCCGAGGATGAAATCCCGCCCCGTCAGCGGCGAGGCATACAGCCGCAGGATGAGGGCCGACGAGCGGTCGCGTGAGAGCAGCAGCGCGGAAAACAGCGCCAGAAAGCTCAGGCTGAACACGCTGACGCCCGGCGCAAGCTGCTCCGGCTCAAAGAGCGTCATGTGGGCCTCCGCCGGGATATGCCGGTTCAGGAAGCTCAGCAGCAGGAGCAGCAGGATGGGAAACGCGACGCCGAAGCCGACGCTGATCGGATCGCGGAGAATTTCGCGCGCGTTGCGCGAGGCAAGAAAGCGCATTCTTCTCATTGGACTCCCTCCCCTGCCAGCTTGATAAAGGCCTCCTCAAAGCGCGTCTCGCCCGCCGCGGCGCACAGCTCCTGCGCCGTGCCGCAGATACGCAGCCTGCCGTGCGACAGGATGCCGATGCGGTCGGAAAGCGCCTCCGCCTCCTCGAGATAATGCGTGGTGAGGATGACGGTCACTCTGCCGCGCAGGCTTCGGATGACCTGCCACAGCTCCCGCCGCGCCAGCACATCCAGCCCGAGCGTCGGCTCATCCAGAAATACGAGCTGCGGCTGCGAGATCAGCGCCATAGCGATGGAAAGCCGCCGCTGCCAGCCGCCGGAGAGCTTCCCGGCCCGGCGGGCCAGAATGGGCTCCAGCCCCAGGGCCCGGGACAGCTCCTCTGTGCGGGCGGCAGTCTCCTGCCGGGACAGACCGTGGACGCCGCACAGCAGCGCCAGATTCTCCCGGGCGGTGAGGTTGGGGGCCACGGCGGTCTCCTGGGGGGATACGCCGATGCAGCGCTTTACCCCGGCGGCATCCGACACAATGCTGCGGCCCAGCAGCCGGGCGTCGCCGCCGTCGGGCCGGGTCAGGCACGACAGCATTTTGATGGTGGTGGTCTTGCCTGCGCCGTTGACGCCCAGTAGGGCGAACAGCTCCCCCTGACGGACCGTCAGGTCCAGGCTGTCCACGGCGGTGATGGCCCCATAGCGTTTGGTGAGACCCTGTATTTCAACGGCGTTCATTCCTGCGCCTCCTTTTCCTTGAATCGAGCCAGCAGGCCCCTATAGGCGTCGGTCAGCGCCGCGCTGATGAGCTCCGTGTCCCAGTCCAGAAACGACGTGGCCGCCATGGCGGCGATGCCATGGACATAGATCCACATCTCCAGGTGGAACATCCGGGCGCTTTCCCGGCTGATGCCGGCGGCCTGCTGGATCAGGTCCAGCAGGGGCTCCACATCGTCTCCCAGACGGGGAGACGCGTCCTCGTGGCTGCGGTCCCGCATAAACAGCAGCCGGAACAGGGGCTTTTCCTGCTGGGCAAAGGCAATGTAGGCCATGCCGGAGGCCTTGTAGGGGGGATATTTCCCGGCCTCCATGGCCTGGGCGATGCTTTGGCCGTACAGCCGGTATCCGGCGGCCAGAACCTCCTGCTGCACCTCCTCCATGCTCCGGAACAGGCCGAAAATAGGCTTGACGGAGCAGCCCAGCCGGGCGGCCAGACTCCGGGCGGTAAGGCCCTCCGGCCCCGTCTCCCGGACAATATCCAGAGCAGCCCGGATGATCTCCTCCCGGGTAAATTTGACCTTCGGCGGCACAAATGCTCCTCCCTTCGTGATGAAAACTCGTGTTGCGCAACAAGCGTTGCTTATTATAACAGAGAAAAATGCCCCTGTCAAGGGGCGGAATGGGAGAAGGCGTGATGTTCAGGTTGCCGTTGCAGCAGCGCAGGGCTATGGTCAGGGCTTCCTTGTCATTGTTGACGTACATCGGTATTTTGGAGCCCTGTATCTCAGTGGCGGTGATCAGATTGGTCCATGTCTCCGACCAG
>USFL01000397.1 GCA_900553905.1 uncultured Eubacteriales bacterium
GTGGAGAATGCGAAGGCTTTCGGCTGCTCGCGCTGGCGCGAGGGCTGCCGCTTCACCCTGTGGAAAAACGCCGTATCGGGCGCGGGCGGGCCGGAGCTGAACGCCAAAATCGTGACCGCGCTGCTCAAGGCCCCGGACGGGGACCTGCGCGGCTCCACGGGCACGCTGCACTATCACGAGGGCACGGTGGGCTTTACGCCCAAAGCCACACGATAAGGAGGATACGAAGATGCGACACATTCTGTGCTACGGGGATTCCAACACATGGGGCTACACGCCGGGCACCGGCGAGCGCCATGCGCCGGACGTGCGCTGGACAGGGGTGCTCCGGCGGCTGCTGGGCGAGGGCTGGGAGGTGCTGGAGGAGGGCATGAACGGCCGCACCACCGTCTTTGACAACCCCATGAGCCCCGGCCGGAACGGCAGCGCCTACCTGCTGACCTGTCTGGAGACGCACAAGCCGCTCGACCTGGTCATCCTGATGCTGGGCACCAACGACCTGCGCTTCACCGACGCCTGGGGCGCGGCGGAGGGCGCGGCGGCGCTGGTCAAAAAGGTCCGCCTGTACAATCACATGGAGGAAAGCACGCACATCTTTCCCGGCAAGCCGCGCATTCTGCTGATAGCGCCCATTCTGGCGCACGCCGACCTGGACAACCGCGACGTGATCGGGCGCTGGCGCAGCTACCCGCAGAAGTCGCGCGGGTTTGCCGCGGCCTATGCCGCCGTGGCGGCGGAGCTGGGTGTGGACTTTCTCAACGCGGCGGCCTACGCCGACCCCTCCGCGGTGGACGGCATCCACATGGAGGCGTCGGGCCACGCCGCGCTGGGCGAGGCCGTGGCGCGCAAGGTGCGGGAGATGTTCGCGGGCGAGTGACCGAACAAACGGCAATCTGCGAGGCGGGAACGGCGTTCCCGCCTCGTATATTTTTACCTTTCAATCAAAACCCCTTGACAGACGGCCCGAAATGCGGTATGCTGGTTCAGCTGTCAAGCCAAAAGGATTGACGGCGGAAGGAGCGGGCCGTGAACACGCAGGAAAGCACCCGGCCGGAGCGGCTGGAAAAGAGCGTTGAAATCGGCACCCTGTGCGCCTTTTACGGCGGGCTGCTGACGCAGCGGCAGCAGGAGATGCTCCGCCTGTACTATGAAGAGGACTTCTCGCTGGGCGAGATCGCCGAGCAGTTCGGGGTCAGCCGGCAAAACGTGCACGAGCTGATCACCCGCTCGGTGCAAAAGCTGCGCCGCTACGAGGCGGCGCTGGGCGGCGCCGGCCGCATGGCGGCCACCGTGCGCCAGCTCACCCGGGCGCTTTCGCTCATGGATGAGGCACGGGGCGGCGATTTGTCCACGGAAACCAGACAAAGGCTGGACGAGGCCGCCGCCCTGGTGCGGCAGGTCATCGACCGGCAGGAAGGGGAGGAGAGAAGCCATGGCCTTTGAGGGACTCAGTCAGAAGCTGTCCTCGGCGCTCTCCAAGCTGACGGGACGCGGCAAGCTGACCGAGCAGGCCGTCCGCGAGGGCATGCGCGAGGTGCGCATGGCGCTTTTGGAGGCCGACGTCAACTACCTGGTCGTCAAGGACTTCTGCAAGCGGGTCACGGAGCGCTGCGTGGGCCAGCAGGTGCTGGACAGCCTTTCGCCCGCCCAGCAGGTCATCAAGATCGTCAACGAGGAAATGACCGCCCTGATGGGCACGGAAAACGCGCGGCTGACCTGGTCGTCCAGCGTGCCCACCATCTATATGCTCTGCGGCCTGCAGGGCGCGGGCAAGACCACCATGGCCGCCAAGCTGGCCAACTACCTGCAAAAGACGGGCAAGAAGCCCCTGCTGGCCGCGTGCGATATCTACCGCCCCGCCGCCATCAAGCAGTTGCAGGTGGTGGGACAGCAGGTGAACGTGCCGGTCTATGAGCACGGCACGCAGGACCCGGTCAAAACGGCGCTGGAGGCCGTCGAGCACGCGCGCAGCTACGGCCGCGACGTGCTGATCATCGATACCGCGGGCCGCCTGCACATCGACACGGAGCTCATGGAGGAGCTTCGCCGCGTCAAGGCGGCGGTCAATCCCCAGGAGATTTTATTCGTGGTGGACGCCATGACCGGCCAGGACGCGGTCAACGTGGCCAAAACCTTCGATACGGAGCTTGGCATCGACGGCGTAATCCTCACAAAGCTCGACGGCGACACCCGCGGCGGCGCGGCCCTGTCCATCCGGGCCGTGGTGGGCAAGCCCATCAAGTTCTCCGGCACGGGCGAGAAACTCTCCGACATCGAGCCCTTCCACCCCGACCGCATGGCCAGCCGCATCCTGGGCATGGGCGACGTGATGACGCTCATCGAAAAGGCGCAGGAGGCCTTTGACGG
>USFL01000398.1 GCA_900553905.1 uncultured Eubacteriales bacterium
TCCGGCTCCATCATCGGCGCCTACACCATCCAGGCCATCACCACCACGCTCTACGCGCTGGGCGTATCCTCGGCGCAGGCCCCGGTGTTCAAGGCCGTCATCGTCATCCTGATCGTGACCATCCAGTCCCCGGCGGTCAAGGCCTACTTCGCCAAGCGCGCCGCCGTCAAAAACGCCATGATGACCGCCGGAAGGGAGGCGCAGGCATGATTCACGTCAAACCTGCTGTCAAAGAAAAAAAGAGCATGAACAGTAACACCATTCTGCTGCTGCTCACCATCGGCCTGTTTGTGGTGATGTACGCCGCCGGCTGCATCGCCTACGCGGACAAGGGCTTTTCCAAGCTGCAAACCTTCCTGGATATCCTCAAGAACAACGCCGGCCTCATCTGCGTGACCTGCGGCATGACGGCCGTGATGATCACCGGCGGCATCGACATCTCCGTGGGCGCGGTGATCGCCATGGAGTGCATGTTCCTGGCCGTGGGCGTGGAGTCCTGGGGCCTGCCCGCCCAGCTGCTCATCCCGCTGATGCTGGTCATCGGCGTGGTGTTCGGCATCATTCAGGGCTATTGCGTGGGGTACCTGGGCATCCAGCCCTTCATCGTGACCATGGCGGGCATGTTCTTCGCCCGCGGCATGACGGCCGTGATCTCCACCCAGCAGGTATCCATCACCTCCAGCTCCCTGATGACGGAGCTGTCCATGATGAAATTCAACATGCCCTTTGAGATCGGCGCGTACCTGAACAAAAAGGGCAAGCTCATGGTGCCCAACGTCAGCATCTACGTGATCATCGCCCTGCTGGTGCTCGTCGCCACCTTCTTCATCCTGCGCTACACGCGCTTCGGCCGCAGCCTCTACGCCGTGGGCGGCAACCAGCAGAGCGCCGCCCTCATGGGCCTGGACGTGCGCCGCACCCGCTTCAACGCCCACATCTTCTGCTCGGTGCTCACCTCCATCGGCGCCATCTGCTATGTGCTCAACACCATGTGCGGCACCACCCGCCAGGCCCTGGGCCTGGAGATGGACGCCATCTCCTCCGCCGTCATCGGCGGCACGCTCCTCACCGGCGGCGTGGGCAACGTCTTTGGCTCCTTCTTCGGCGTGCTCATCAACGGCACCATCTCCTCGCTGGTCAAAACCAACGGCAAGCTCAGCTCCTCCTGGCCCAACGTGGTCACGGCGCTGCTGCTGTGCTTCTTTATCGTGCTGCAGGCGATCTTCGCCAAGGTCAAGGCGCGCCGCAGCTGATCCCCGGCCCCCTCATGCCCCTGCGGGCAGGCCCCGCAGGGGATCTGTCTGTGAAAGAGGAACGGCCGCCCGGCGCATCGAATATCACATGGGATAACCATCTTTCAAGGAGGGAACAGAATATGCAAAAGCAGGAGCAGGCCGCGTGGGTCCGCGAGGGACGCTGCGCGCTGGGCATTGAGCTGGGCTCCACGCGCATCAAGGCGGTGCTGATCGGACCGGATCACGCGCCCGTGGCCATGGGCGCGCACGACTGGGAAAACCGTCTGGAGGACGGGGTATGGACCTATCATCTGGACGACGTATGGACGGGCATTCAGGACGCATACGCGGACCTGGCCCGCAACACGCAGGAAACCCTCGGCGAGCCCCTCGCGCGGCTGGAGGCCGTGGGCGTCTCGGCCATGATGCACGGCTACCTGCCCTTTGACGCGGCGGGCAACCAGCTGGCCCCCTTCCGCACCTGGCGCAACACCATGACCGCCAAGGCCGCGGAGGAGCTGACGGCGCTGTTTTCCTTCAACATTCCGCAGCGCTGGAGCATCGCGCATCTGTACCAGGCCATTTTAAGCGGCGAGGAACACGTGAAGGACATCGCCTTCCTGACCACGCTGGCGGGCTATGTGCACTGGAAGCTCACGGGCGTAAAGGCGCTGGGCGTGGGCGACGCGTCGGGCATGTTCCCCATCGACAGCGAAACCGGCGACTATGACGCGGGGATGCTCGCGGCGTTTGACGCGAAGATCGCGGCGAAGGGCTATCCGTGGAAGCTGCGCGATATTTTGCCCGAGGTGCTGGGCGCCGGCGAGGACGCGGGGCGCCTCACCGAAGCGGGCGCGCGGCTTCTGGATCCCACGGGCGCGCTACAGGCGGGCGCGCCGCTGTGCCCGCCGGAAGGCGACGCGGGCACCGGCATGGCCGCCACCAACAGCGTGGCCGAGCGCACGGGCAACGTATCGGCGGGCACGTCGGTCTTTGCCATGGTGGTGCTGGAAAAGCCGCTTAGCAAGGTTTATCCTGAAATCGACATGGTCACCACCCCCACCGGGCGGCCCGTGGCCATGGTGCACTGCAACAACTGCACCAGCGACATCAACGCCTGGGCCGA
>USFL01000399.1 GCA_900553905.1 uncultured Eubacteriales bacterium
CGCGCTTTCAAAAAAGCGCTTGGCGCAGGCGATAGCAGCGTCGCCATCCTCCAGGGGCGCGGCGGAAGCCGTCCACGCCACCTCCGGCACGTTCGCCACCGTGGGCAAGGGCTCGCTCTCGCTGGTGGCGAACGAAACCAGCAGCACCGCCGCCGCCGCCAGCGACCCCAGGGCGATGGCCCAGCGGTTGCCCCGCACGCAGCGGATGACCGCGGTCACGCGCTGCCGCAGATGCCTGCCGGTGAGGGTGGTGCCGGTGGCATGCACGCAGGCCGCGTTGCCGCCCCGGTCGGACGCGCTGACGATGCTGTTGGCATAGGCCAGGCGGTCGATATCCTGCAACTTGGCGGTCACGCGGTCGTCGCAGGCCATTTCGCCGTCCACACGGCTAAGGCGGGCTCCCACCCACACCAGGGGGTTGAACCAGTGCACCGCCACGCAGCAGTTGCGCACGATGCTCCACAGCGGGTCATGCGCGCGCCGGTGGCATACCTCATGCGCCAGCACCAGCGACAGCTGCTCCGGCGAGGTGTCCAGCGGCACGGCAATAAAGGGATGCAGCACCCCGATCAGACAGGCGGAAGGGATGCGGTCCACAAAGTACACGGGCACGGGCTTGACCCGGTAGCGGCGGCACAGGGCTTCCATCATGGCTTGCTCGCCGCCTTCCAGGGTGCGCACGCGGTCTCGCTGCACCCGCGCGCGGAAGCGCGCGTTTCGCCATGCCATCACGCCGCCCAGCGCCAGGGCCACACACAGCCAGCCCAATAGAATCCATTTGCCCGCGACGCCCCGGCTGGTCTGCTCCGCCAGCGCCTCCAGCGCCCCGCCCTCCATGCCGTCCAGCAGGTTGGAGGCGCTGTAGCTGGCGTCGATCACGCGCTGACGCACCTGATCGGCTACGGGGCGCGCGGCCATATCCACGGAAAATCCCGGACGGAATTCATCCATCACCGGGTTGGGCAGGGAAAGCGGCAGCAGCAGGCGCAGCGCCACCAACAGCCAGGCCACATAGATGGCGCGGCTGCCCAGCCGGTCGCGCAGCAGCGCGCGCACGGCAATCACCAGCAGAATGATCACGCTTCCGATGACGGTGGCTTCCAGCAGGTAGTTGAATACGGTCATGCTCCGCATGGGGGGATGGCCTCCCTTCAGAGGATGCTTTTGCAAAATTTCATCTATAGGATTAGACGTTCAACAGGACTCGTTTGGTTCCCCTTTCCTGTTTTTTTTCTGTTTTTCCGCGCGCTCCAAAATGCTTTGCAGCTCGCGCAGCTCCTCGTCATCCAGCTCGCCCTGCTCCACCATGTCGTTGACCAGCAGGGAGGCGCGGCCCGAAAACAGCCGCTTGAGCAGCGTCTGCGTCTGCTCGCGCGCCACACGGTCCTTGCTGACGGCCGGAAAATAGGTTTTCACCGGGCCGTCCTCGCAGATGCGCACGGTGCCCTTCACCGCCATGCGCTTGAGCATGGTGATCACCGTATGCTTGCTCCAGCCCGTATCCTCCGCCAAAGCGCGGGTCAGCTCCATCATGGTCCACGGGCTTTTTTCCCACAGAAGCAGCATGATCTTCCATTCCGCCTCCGTCAAGGCCACGTGATCGCGGTTCATCAAATCGCCTCCCAGGTTTTCGGATACAAATATTGTACATATGTATACCTCTCCTGTCAACGGCGTTTTACAAAAAAACAGCGTCCGTCCCGAAAGACGGACGCCTGCCCCGGCGCTGCCGGGCTACAGTCTTCGGTTCATGATGGAGATGATCAGGTTGCCGTTTTCAAACACCTGGGCCAGAGCGCTCTGGTCCACCAGCTCGCGGAACTCCGGCAGCGGCACCACGCTTTCCAGAAGGGGCAGCACCGTAAAGACCGCAAAGCATATCACCACGCCCAGCAGCAGGCCAAACACGCCGCCGGCCAGCCAGTCCAGGTGCTTGAGCACCGGAAAGCGGAACACCGCGCGCAGCAGGTTGACCACGATGGTGGCCACCACGAAGCACACCACGAAGCACAGAAGGAAGCACAGCACGTTGATGCTGACCGACAGAATGGTCTGGTTCACATAATCGCCCACATTGGTGGCCAGGTTGCCCAGGGGGCTGAAAACCTGCTGCTCCAGGTTATGCTCAAGCAGCGTGCCGATCGGTTCGGGCAGGGCGGCCTTTTCCACGATGGCGGCCACGCCCGTCTCTCCCAGGGAGCTGACGGCGCGGCTGCTCAAATCCAGGTCGCCCAGCAGGCTGCCGGAATCCGTATAGGTGCTGATGATGCGCGTGATATCGGTGTTGGAGCTGAGCACGTCGGCCAGCGTGGGAAACAGCAGGAAGGAGCCCACAAAGGCCAGAAGCCCGCCCGCCAGGTT
>USFL01000400.1 GCA_900553905.1 uncultured Eubacteriales bacterium
GGAGGAATAAGCGGAAGGGGGAGGGAACCATGGACATCCGGCCAGCCACCCAGGCGGATCTGGAAAACGTGCTGCGCATCTATGAAGGCGCGCGGCGGTTTATGGCGCAAAGCGGCAATCCCGGCCAATGGGGCGCCTGCTATCCCCCGCGTGAAACGGTCGAGGCCGATATTGCCGGGGACCGATGCTATGTATGTGAGGAGGAGGGCCGCCTGTACGCGGCCTTCGTCCTTATTCCGGGAGAGGACCCGACCTACCGCGTGATTGAAGGCGCGTGGAAGAACGACCTTCCCTACGCGACGCTGCACCGGGTCGCCTCCACCGGAGAAAGGTCCGGCATGGTGGATGCGATCGTGGACTGGGCGTTCAGCCGGCATCCCAACCTGCGCGGCGACACCCACGAGCGCAACCTGCCCATGCGCCGGGCCTTTGAGCGCAACGGCTTCGTGCGCTGCGGCACCATCTGGGTGGAGGACGGTACGCCGCGCATCGCCTATCAGAAGGAAGGATGAATGGGGGAGTGGACATGCTGCCAAAGCTGATTGTCATTGCGGGCACCAATGCGTCCGGCAAGAGCGGCCTGGGGGTGGAACTGGCCCTGCGCTACGGCGGCGAGATCGTTTCGGCGGATTCGCGGCAGGTATTTCGCGGCCTGGACCTGGGCAGCGGAAAAATCACGCCCGAAGAGATGCGGGGTGTCAGGCATCACCTGATCGACGTGTGTGAGGCGGGCGACTTTTTTTCCATGGCGGATTTCCAGCGCATGGCCTACGAGGCCATCGACGGTATTGTGGCGCGGGGAAAGCCGCCTTTTTTGGTGGGCGGCACGGGCCTGTACGTGGATTCGGTGGCGGACGGCTATGAGCTGTCAAACCGCATGCCGGACCTTGCCTACCGCGCGGAGCTGGAGAAGCGGACCACCGAGGAACTCTACGCCATGCTGCTCAAGGCCGTGCCGGACGTAGAGGTGGAGAGGCGCAACCGCAACCGCGTGATGCGCCTCCTGGAAAAGCTGCACGACGGCGACGACGTCATCCCCGGCCGCAATCCGCGCTACGAGACGCTGCGCCTGGGGGTGACCTGGGACCGCGACACCCTTCGCCGCCGCATCGACCAGCGGCTGGACCGGCGGCTGAACGAGGGCATGGTGGAGGAGGTGCGCGCACTCCTGGACAGGGGCGTGAGCGAGGAGTTCCTTTTCAAGCTGGGACTCGAATACCGTTTCATCACCCAGTATCTGACGGGGCAGATCGCCACGCTTCAGGAGATGCGCGACCTGCTTTCCACGGCCATCAAGCAGTTTGCCAAGCGTCAGATGACATGGTTCCGGCGTGACCAGACCATACACTGGCTGGATATGACGGCTGATCCCGCCGCCCAGGCGTGCGCCCTTATCGACGGCTTTCTTAACGGGAAAAACGCAGGCGAAACAACGGTTTAAAGGCATTACGAAAAAAAACGCCCCAAAATCGTGAAAAGATTGTCATGAGGGCAGGAAAACAGGAAGGATATGCAGAAACAAATGAACGGGGTGTAAGTTGGACTTTCGCCAGTTTGCCCCTGACCAAAGACCATTACCGCATGGAAGGGAGAACGGAAATGCACAACTCTCAAGACCTTCAAAAGGTGCTGGAACTTCGTGACGCCATCCTCGGCGGCAACGAAAAGCGCCTCAAGGAACAGCGCGAGGCGGGCAAGCTGACCGCGCGCGAGCGTGTGGAAAAGCTCGCGGACGCCGGCAGCTTTGTGGAGCTGTTCGCGCTGGTGAGCCAAAACGAGGAAGGCGCGGGCGTCATCACCGGGTACGCGACGCTGGAGGAGCGTCCGGTGTACATCTTTGCGCAGGACTTCACCGTTCACGGCGGCGCCATGGGCAAGGCCCAGGCCGCCAAGATCCTCAAGCTCCTGGACATGGCCCTCAAGACCGGCGCGCCCGTGGTGGCGCTGCTGGACAGCGCCGGCGTGCGCATCGACGAAGGCGCCGCCGCCATGAGCGCGTACAGCGAGATTTATCAGAAGCTGGCCCGCATGAGCGGCGTATGCCCCATCGTATCGGTGGTGCTGGGCCCCTGCATCGGCGGCGCGGCGCTGCTGACCCAGCTGGCGGACGTGTCCATCGTAGCGGAAAAAGTGGGCGAAGTGATGGTGTTCGGCCCGCAGGTGCTGGCCGCCATGAATGGCCTGGACGTCAAGCCCCAGGAGCTGGGCGGCGCGAAGGTGGCCGCCGGCATGGGCGCCTGCGCGCTGACCGCCGCCACCGAGGACGAGGCGCTTTTGAAGGCCAAGCAGGTGCTGGCCCTGTTGCCCTCCAGCAACCTTGAGGACAGCGAAATCATCGACAGCGACGACATGAGCCG
>USFL01000401.1 GCA_900553905.1 uncultured Eubacteriales bacterium
CCAGCTGCACAAGCGCAGCGACATCATCGAGGTCTACCGCGGATCGACCTGAGAAAAGGTACAAAGGAGATGGGGAACATGCGTGCAAAGTCGGCAGCCCATGTTGTCGCTGAGGCCGTGTGCCTGACCGTGGTGCTGGTGTGGGCGCTTTCGGCGTTTCCGTGCACGAATCCGGCGTATGAGACCGTTGGGGCGGACAGCGGCATCTTCCTGTGCATGGGCCGCGGCATCGTCCAGGGGTATACGCCCTATGTGGAGATCACGGAAAACAAGGGACCTCTGTTTTTCCTGATGATGGCGATACCACAGAGGATCGTGGAGGGAACGGCGGGCGTATATGTGCTGGAGGTGCTCTTCGCCCTGGGCAACTGCGCGCTGCTGATGCTGATGGCGCGCTGGCTGATGGGGGAAAGGCGCAACATCCTCTGCGTGGCGGCCTGCATACCGGTGCTGTTGCGGGTCTGCGGACAACACCTGCACTGCGAGGAATTCAACTTTCTTTTCATGCTGCTGGGCTTCGCGGTGATGATCCACGCCTATACCGGACAGACGCGCGGCGCCGGGGCAAGGCCGTTTCTGCTGGGGCTGGCCACGGCGGCGATTGCGCTCATCAAGATCAGCGACATCCCGGGGCTGGGCGTGATGGTGCTGTTCTACATCGGCTATGCCGTCCGCGCCCGGCGCTGCCTGTGGAAGGATGCGCTGCGCTATCTGGCGGGCATGGCGGTGCTCGCCGTGCCGGTCCTGGGCTATCTGGGAGCTGTGGGCGCGCTGGGGGCCATGTTTGAGGAGTACATTCTCAACAACTTCGTGCATGTGGCCAGCGCAAAGGACGCGGGCTTCTGGGAGATCCGCCGCTACCTGATTGAAAACGGCTATGGCTGGGAAAGCCTCAAACCCGTGCTGCTGATGGCCGGAGCGGTCATCGTACGCCTGTTGATCTATCGCGGGGAACCGGAGCGCTTCAAGCGTGAAAAAGGGCTGCTGGCCTGCGCGGCAACTGTGGCGGTGGCCAACATGCTTGCGGCCTATGTGTCCGGTACGGGGTTCGAGCAGCATCTCGCCATGGGGGACTGTACCCTGCTGATGGCCTGTCTGCTGGCTCTGAGCGCCGTGCTGGACCGGCTGAACAGAAAGGTCCGCTGGATGAAATGGCCGGAGTACGCCGCTGCGCTGTGCGTGCTGGCGTCTGTCGCGGTGCCGGCCGTGAACGCGCTGGCGCCGCAACAGCGGGAGGCGGCCAGGACGGAGCACGAGGCGTATGTGGCGGTCCAGCGCGAACTTTTGGATTATCTGGGAGAGGACGAAACGGTCTATACCATCGGCATATGGCCGGACTGGTACTGGTTCGCGGACCGGCAGCCCGCCTTCCGCTACTATAACCTGATCGGATTTATCACCGATAACGTGGGCGAGGGGCTGGAGAATGAATTTGAGGCGTTTCTGGAACAGCATCCGATCGACGCCCTTTTCATCAGCGACGATGTGGAGACATACCGCGGCATTCTGACGGATAAAACGGTGGAGTATATTCTCAATAACTATCAGGTCGTCAGCGTGGACAGCCAGGGACGCTCGCTGTGGAAGCTGATCTGACGGAAGAGGAAGGAATCACAGATGCGTGCAGTCATTCAGCGGGTGGAGCGGGCCAGCGTGAGCGTGGAGGGGGAAATCAAGGGCCAGATCGGCGCGGGGTTTCTGGTGCTGATCGGCGTGGAGGAGGGCGACGGCGACGTCGATTTCAAATACATCGCCGACAAGGTACCCAACCTGCGCGTCTTTGAGGACGAGCAGGGCAAGATGAACCGTTCGCTTTTGGACGTGGGCGGCGAGGTGCTGGCGGTCAGCCAGTTCACTTTGCTGGGCGACGCCCGCGGCGGGCGCAGGCCCAGCTTCATCACCGCCGCGCGTCCGGAAACAGCCGACCCCATGTACGAGCGGCTGGTGGCGGACTGGCGAGTGCGCGGTATCCGGGTGGAGACGGGCGTGTTCGGCGCGCATATGAAGGTGGCGCTGGTCAACGACGGTCCGGTGACCATCCTGCTGGATTCGCGCAGGCGGTTTTGAAGAAAGCGGGGAGCGGTAAGATATGCCAAAGATTGATGTAAAATGCCTGCCTGTGGGGGATTTTCAGGAGAATTGCTATCTGGTGGTGAACACAGGGACGCGGGAATGCCTCATCGTGGACCCCGGCGCGGAGGGAGAGCGAATCATTCAGGCGGCGCAGGCGTACCGGCCTGCCGCCGTGCTGCTCACGCACGCGCACTGGGACCACATCGGCGCGGTGGACGCGGTGTGCGGTCATTTCGGCATCCCGCTCTACGTGCATGAGGCGGACGCGCCCAAGCTCACCGACA
>USFL01000402.1 GCA_900553905.1 uncultured Eubacteriales bacterium
ATCAGGCTGTCGGTGGACATGTGGGCCACGGGGCGCTCCAGGGCCTTTTTGCCGGAGCGGTCCACCAGGGCCTTGACGCCGACCGCCGCGGCGAACACCTCCAGCTCCTTTTTACCCAGCCGGTGCTTTTTGAGGTCCATCAGCTGATAGGGGATGCGGCGCTCCTTGAAAAACCGCTCCGCCTTGAGCACGTCCGGATTTCTGGTGGATACATAAATCTGAATGTTCACGCTTCCCTCCCCTTTCGCCTGCGCCCCCGGCGCACGTCGCCGCCCACGAATCCCACGCGCAGGCAGACGCCTTTGTCCAGAAGGCGCGAGGTCACGCGCTCGGTATAGCGCTCCTGCAGCTCGTTCATGCTCAGGTTGGTGCTGAGAATGGTGTGCCGCCCGTTCATCTGCCGCTCGTTGAGCAGGTTGAACAGCTGCGTCACGGTCACGTTGTTCATCAGCGGCTCGGTGCCCAGGTCGTCGATGAGCAAAAGCTCCGCCTCCATCAGCGGGGCCAGCCTGGCTCCGTCGTTGTCCATGTAGGCCTGCCGCGCCGTTTCAAAGAAGCGGTAGGCGCTGATGTAGGTGGGCAGATAGCCGCGCTCGGCCACGCGGTGCGCGATGCACTGCATCAGAAACGTCTTGCCCAGGCCGCTTTTGCCCATCAGGAGCAGATCGCGCACCTCGGTATCGGGAAAGCTGTCCGCATAGCGCCGGCAGATGTCGCGGTTGGCCTCCATGACGCGCCGCTGGGACATGCCCCGCTCGTCCGGCTCGTCGGAAAAGATGCTTCCGTCATAGGTTTCAAAGGTGCCCGTCCCCGCGCCCAGGCCGCTTTGCTCCATCAACCGGCGGTTGAGCTCCCGGCGCATGCAGTCGCACATGCGGCGGGACGGGTCGTAGACGTACCCTTCGTCCCGGCAGACGGCGCAGGTGTAGACGGGCTGCAGGAAATCAGCCGTCAGGCCGCCCTGGATCAGCTTTTCCCGAATCTGCCGGTTCCAGTCCGCCATGCGTGCAGGCAGGCCGGCGTTGGTCTGCGGGTCGCGCCGGGGATTGATCAGGCTGGAACGCACGCCCGCCACCACCTCGGCGTGGCGCTTCTCCAGCAGCTCCCGAAGGCCCGGGCACCGCCCGCAGGCCTCCTCCCGCCGCTGCTCAAACAGGCGCAGGTTGTCCTCCCGCCGCCGGGCATAGTCCTGCTCCAGCCGGGCCAAGATCTGCTCTCGCGTCATTTGCGGTTCAACTCCTCCAGCTGCTCCTCCGACAGGTCGCCAAACTCGTCGGGGTCATAGGTGCGCTGCTCGTATTGCTGCTCGATCACGCGCTTGGCGGGCGCGGCGGGACGGGCTGCATCCTTCTGCGCGGCCTGAAAGCGCTCATGCTCGGCTCGCGCCGCCTCCACGGTGAGCGCGCCCGACTTGCGCCAGCCCTCCAGCAGACGGTTCATGTAGGGCATGGGCTTGTCCACACCCCGCGCGAACTCCGCCGCCAGGTCCACCAGCGCCGCCGGCATGTTCCATTGCGTTTCCCAGGTCGTCAGCAGCTCCCGGTTGGCCTGCGTGCAGCCGCCGCGGTGGCCGCACAGGTCCATCAGGCCCCGGATGCGCTGGTTCAGCGCCCGCACCTGCGCAAGGTGCGCCTCGATGGCCTCCGCCGTGGTCAGGCCCTTGGCGTTCCAGGCCTCCAGCAGCGCCGCCACATTGTCCAGCGAATGCGCCCTGCCGCTCGCAGCCACCTCACGGGCTGCCAGCAGGGCCGCCTCATGCCCGCCCATGGCCGTCAGGCTGCGGTACAGCCGCCGCATGCCCTCGTCCACCACGGCGCGGCTGATGCCCAGCGCCTGAAGCAGCTCGCGGATGCGCGCGGTTTCCTCCTGCTCGGCCTCCAGCGTGCGCTCAACCGCCTTGCCGGTGACGGCCTGTCCGCCGCTGCGGCTGAGGATGCCTTCCAATACCTTGTCCAGATAGCCGAAGGTCGGCGAGCCCTTGGTGGTCTCGCGGCAGGCGGCCTCGACGGCCTTGGGCTCAAAACCCCATTGTTCCGTCCATTTCAGATACAGGTCCACCTCGTCCATGGAGGGGCTTCGGCGCATGCCCAGGCGGGTCAGCACCCGGCGCGCGCCCTTCATGGCCGCCTCGGACCGCTGGAACACGGCCTCGGCCTCCTCGATGGTGGAGATGCGCTCCTGCGCCAGTTCCGCCGCCAGCTTCTGGGCGGCCTTGAAGCTGAAATTGACGCCGCGCGTGGCGATCATGTGCTGAATGAGCATGAGCACCACCTCGGCGGGCAATTTCAGCTGCTCCACCCATTCGTAGGCCAGCACGGTTTCGCCGCCGTGGAGCTTGCGCCGGTCGCC
>USFL01000403.1 GCA_900553905.1 uncultured Eubacteriales bacterium
ATGGATAACGGGTTATCCACAGCGCCGTTGCTGTATGCTGGGATTATAAACCGGCCCTGCCGCCTTGTCAACCCCCGGCCCTGTTTTTGCGATGTATTTATCGGCGCTTACGGCGCGGGCGTTTCGTCCGCAGGCGCGTCCGTCGCGGGCGCAGGCGTTTCCGTCGCAGCCGGCTCCGCGGTCTCCGGCGCGGCCGACGGTTGAGGTGAAGCGGATGCCGCGGGCGTTTCCGTTGCAGATGCAGGCGCCTCGTCCGCAGGCGCGTCCGTCGCGGGCGCGAGCGTTTCCGTCGCAGCCGGCTCCGCAGCTTCCGGCGTGGCCGACGATTCAGGCGAAGCAGACGCCGCGGGCGCGGCCGTCAGGAAATCGGCCATCAGCGCCGCAAACCGCAGGGCCGCCCCGGGCAGGAGGGACGTCACATCCGTCTCGGTCATCCGGCTCACATAGATACGATCGGGAGATAATTCCTCCGGCTCCCACTTCTGGCGGCTACGGCCCGTGATCGTCACGGTGTAGGTCTGGTCCCAGGCGTCGCCGCCCAGCGTGATCGTCGCTTCCATGTCGGTAGCGGCGGACTTGAGCTCCTTGCTGACAAAGGTGGAGGCAACCGTGATCTCTGTGGCGGGAATGGCCATAAAGCCGTCGCCCTCGCCCTCGCTCTCCAGGTTCAGCGTGGCGTCGTAAGTGTAGACGTCGCGCAGCTCATCGTCCTTGGTTTCGCTTTCCTGCTGTTTTAGGCTGAAGGACAAGGCGAGCGTCTTTTGCGCATCCGCCGGGGCGCCTTCCTCCACGGTGAAGGCTTCCGTTCCGCGCGGCTCGCTCGTCAGGGTGCCCTGAATCACGCGCACACCGGTCATGCTGCTGTACTCCTGATACGTCAGCGAAATCGCCCGTAGCTCGCTTTCCAGGGAGATGGTGTTATCTTCGGGCAGGTCGCCCTCGCCGCGCGTGCGGTCATAGCGCAGCGTAACCTCGCCGCCCTCCGCATCATAAAGCGGCAGGCTCAAGTGCAGCTCCAGCGTATCCCCCTCCAGGCTGACCGTGCGGCCGATGGTCATGTTGGAAGCCAGGGGCAGCGCGTCAATGGCGCTGAAATAATAGCTTTGCAGGCTGGGATTGAGGAGCAGCTGGGACAGCTCTTCGCCGGCAGCCTCCTGCAAGCGGGCGAGCGTGACCTGGTCGCTCAGCAAGTCCAGCACCATCTGCTTGGCCTGCGACTTGATGGCCACGGGAGGCACATCGTAATAGACCGACATGGTGGTGGTGCCGTCCTCCAGCTTGTCCAGCACCGCGTTTTGGCGGTAGCCCTCAATCCACAGGTCCATACGGATCAGGTAGCTTTCCAGCACATCCTCCAGCCCCTCCGCGCCCTGTAGCAGCCCGGCAGCTTGCGCCGCGAGGGAGGCCAGCGACGGTATTCCCGTCTGGGCCAGCAGGCTTTCGCCCAACGGCTCAAGCAAATCGCCGCCCGCCGCGGCTTCCCCCTCCTGGAGAGGCGCTTCCCCGAAGCTGTACCAGTCGGGGCTGATCACGTCGGCCTGAACCGCCAGCGCGCCGTCCTTGAGCTGCGCATGCGCAGCGCTCAGGGCGTTCTCCCCGTCCATGAGCACCACATCCGCGCGGTGCTCCGCCGTTTCCGTGGCGGTGGGGCGCACATAGATATAGCTCACGTCCATCACGATGGGCTTGAGGGTGCTCATCGCCTGCGTGCCCTCCTTGGCCGCAACCTCCACCGACACCGTGGCGCTAAAGCCGCTGCCCGCCCACAGCTGCTTGATCAGCTTGCCGGCGACGGTATAATCCTCCCCGTTCGCCTCGCTGGCATGAGCGGCGGGCAGAAGCAGGCACGTCAGGCACATCAGCAGGCAAAGAAACCGTTTCATGCGCAGGCCTCCTTTTTGCTTGGTCACGGGTCCACCAGTTCCAGGAACGCCGCATAGTCCTCCTCGGACATGTTGTCCGCAAGCAGCGCCGCATCCTCCGCGGGCAGCTTGGCCAGCGCCGCCAGCAGCCGCCCGGCCAGGTTCTGGTACAGCTCGCCCCGCAGCGCTTCCAGCTGATCCGCCTGGGCGGCGTCCAGATCATACGTCTGCATGGTTTCCGGCACCTCGTAGACCTGGTAGCCGATGGGCGGCTGGCCCACCAGGAAATCCGAGTCCGCGCCGTCTACGGGCGCCTCATTCTGGCTCAAGCTGCTCTGGGGCATGGGATCGTATTCGGGTTCGACGCCTTCCCCGGCGGAGTCTACCTCATCGCCGCTCTCCTCCGGCTGCGCCGCCTGCACGGGCTCCTCGTCAAAGGTGAAGGTAAGGGCCTTGGTCACGTTCTTGCCGGTCATCTC
>USFL01000404.1 GCA_900553905.1 uncultured Eubacteriales bacterium
TTGCCCCTGACGGCTTCGGTCAGTTATGGGCGCTGTTCAAATCCGGAAGGCCGCACAAGTCAGGGCCTTTTCGCCCATTCCGTGCAGCATTTCATTTCTCTGCGATCAGCGCAGTCATATCTACGTCGGTTTCGCCATTGCGAAGCATATGAGCATTTCCTTAAGTTTTACGAAGCCCTCCTCGCTGATGGCGTGCTCCATCCGGCAGGCATCTTGTTCGGCCTGTTCCGGTTCGACGCCAGCGCAGAGAAGCAACTGTGTGAAAAAGCAATGCCGCTCGTAAACTCGGCAGGCGATGGCGCGTCCTGCGTCCGTCAGGAGGAGATCGCGCCCCTTGCCAACGGATACATAGCCCTCCTGCTTGAGCCGTTTCATGGCGATGCTCACGCTCGCTTTTGAAACGCCTAAATGCCGGGCCAGCTGCGCGCCGCGAACGTCTCCCGTTCCCCGTTCCAGCAGGAGTAGCGCCTCCAGATAATCCTCCGCCGCCCGCCTCGAGGCAGGCTGCCCGCTCACCGGATGCTGCCCCGGTAGACGATGTAGGGGCGGCCATCCTCCAGCGACAGCACGTCCGCGCGCACGCGGAACACCTCCTCCAGCATCTGCGGGGTACAGATTTCCCTGGGCGTCCCCTGCGCGGCGATACAGCCTTCGTTGAGCACGAACAGGTAGTCGCAGAACGTACAGGCAAGGTTCAGCTCGTGAAAGACCGACAGCACTGTCTTTTTCAGGCCCGCAATGACCTCCATCAACAGCCACTGGTAGTGCACGTCCAGGTGGTTCGTCGGTTCGTCCAGCACGAGAATGTCCGCCTCCTGCGCCAGCGACCGAGCAATCAGCACCCGCTGCTTTTCGCCGCCGGAAAGCGTGGAAAAGTGATGGTTGGCAATGCCCTCCATGCCCATGAAGCGCAGGGCGTTGTAGGCAATTTGTTTGTCCTCCGTGGTGTCGCGCTCATAGAATTTGCGGTAGGGCGCGCGGCCCATCAGCACCATATCCAAGATGGTATAGTCAAAGTCCGATCCGTTTTCCTGTCGCATCACCGTCACCTGTCGGGCCGCCTCGCGATAGGAAAAGGATTCGATCTCCCGACCGTTGATGAATACGGTGTTCTTCTCCGGGGGCAGGGCGCGGTAGATATGCTTGAGCAGCGTGGTCTTGCCGCTGCCGTTGGGGCCGATGAGGCCGACAAATTGGTTTTTATCCACCTGCAGGGATACTTCCCGCAGGATCTCGCGGGAAGGCACGTCATAATGGAGGCTTTGTATTTCAATCTTATGTTCCATCGCGCACCACCTCACATCCTGCCGTATTTGTTCTTGCGGTAGAGCAGCCAGACGAAGAAGGGGCCGCCACAGAAGGCGGTAAAGATGCCCACAGCCAGTTCCTGCGGCGCCATGATCGTGCGGGCAAGCACATCCATCCACAAGAGGAACAGGCTGCCGCCGATGAAGGAGAGCGGAAACACCCGCCGGTGATCCGCGCCCACGAGGATGCGGATGATGTGCGGCACGATGAAGCCGATAAAGCCGATGACGCCGCCCGCGGCAACCACCACGCCGGTCACAAACGACACCATGATGATCGTCATCCTCTTGACGCGCCTGACGTCAACGCCCAGGCTGGTGGCAGTTTCATCCCCCTGCGAGAGCAGATTGTACGCCCGTGCCACGAACATGAAAAACAGCGAGCCAAGGATGGAGCCACAGAATGGAGTGGCAATGTTGTTCCAGCGCACGCTGGTCAGACTGCCCATCGTCCAAGAAGTGATATTGCGCACCGTATAGGTGTCGGGGGCAATGGAGATGAAAAACTGCGTCGCCGCCGTGAGGATGACGCTCACGGCCATGCCCGCCAGCACCAATCGGTTGGCGGAACCTGCGCTGCCGATCATACCCACGGAGTAAACCAGCAGCAGCGAGAGCATCGCCCCGCCGAAGGCAAAGGCGGAAATGACCGTCGTGGATGTCGCCAGCGAGCCGCCCACCACAAAGGCAAAAGCCACCGCCGCCGAAGCGCCGCTGGATGCGCCGAGGATGTAAGGGTCGGCCATGACGTTCTGCGTCACTGCCTGCATGGCCGCGCCCGCCACCGCCAAGCCGCCGCCAGCCGCCAGCGCCAGCAGCACGCGCGGCAGGCGCAACTCCCACACGATGCTGATCGCCGAGCGCTTGAGCTCCTCATTTTCGATCCCGAACAGCTTCAGCTTCACCACGTCGATCACTGTGGCAAAATCCAGATCCGCCGAGCCAAGCAGTATGCCGCCCGCGATGCTGAAAAGCACTGCTGCCAGCAAGCCCAAAAGTACCAGCCAGAACCTCCACCAGGGCCGCTCC
>USFL01000405.1 GCA_900553905.1 uncultured Eubacteriales bacterium
TCAAGAAGAAATTCAAGGACAAGAAGTTCGCCGCCGGCTGCTCGCGCGACGTGATCGCCGAGGGCGCGCAGCGCCTGGGCTGGGAGCTGACGGACCTGATGGACCGCACGCTTCGCGCCATGCAGAGCCTGGCCGACCTCGGCTGACGCCGGGCTTTTCCGGCGAATGCCGGCGATCCGAGTCCGCTTTGGAGGACTGCGGCCCTCCAAACCATCCAAAGAGAAGGCAACCGATACAGCGAAGCGCCCATGCCGGGTGATGGCCCGGCATGGGCGCTGTTGTTTTGGGAAGGGGTGCGCGGACGCTTATCGCGCGCCGCCGCGCCGCCTGCGGGCGGTATATACCGCCGCGCACAGGCCGCCGAGGCTGACGAGCGCCAGCGCCAGCCACAGGCCGGTATGGCTGTCGTCGCCGGTCTGCGGCGGGGTGGCCGCCGCCGCCTCGCTCACGCGCAGGGTGAACCGCGGGCTGCGGGCCTCGCCATAGGTGTTGGTCGCCTCGCAGTAGTAGGTGTAGCCGTCGTTGTCGAGGGTGACGGCGCTGGTGGTGTAGGTCATGTCCGTCGCGCCGGAGAGGGGCACGTAGCCCGCGCCGTCGTTTCGGTTCACGTACCACTGGCAGACCGTCGCGTTCGTGGCGGCGGCGGTCAGCGTGGCCCGCTCGCCGGGCCGCACGGCGACCTCCTGCGGGCCGTCCGGCAAAGTGAACACCGGCGCGCTGCCGGGAATGGCCGTCCACTTCGCCCAATAGGTCTTGTCCCCCGTGTCCGTGCCCGTGATGGCCGTGACGCGGCTGCCGCTCAGGGCCTCGTTGTCATACCAGCCGCCGAAGGTGTAGCCGTCGCGGGTCACGTCCGTGGGCAGCTTCGCGCCCTCGCCGTAGACGTAGCCGGTCACGTCTCCCGCGTTGACCGTGCCGCCGTTTGTGTTCAGCGTCACCTTGTATTCGGCCTGCTTGAAGTGCGCTTTGATCTCCACGGCGCTGCCGGGCATGGTGAAGGTGTTGTCCGAACCGATGGTCACGGTAGCGGGGCTTACCTCCCAGCGGTCAAAGACGTACCCGGGGTTCGGCGTGGCGGTGAGGGTGACGGTGTCGCCCTTCGCCGCCGAAGCGGGATTGGCCACGGCCGTGCCGTTTCCGTCGGTTGTGACCGTCACGGAGTATTGCTGCATCTTGAGGGAGAAGGAGGTGGCGTAGTTTACGCCGTCCGATTCCACGATGTAAAAGGCTCCCCCTGCGCCTACGATCTTTTTCCCGTCTTGCAGCTCGCAGCCCTCCGCCAACTCAAGACTGCCGCCTAATACGAACAGCGCTCCACCGGAATCCGTACAGTTCAGCGAGCCGCCGCCCGTCAGGGTCAGGCTGGCTTCCTGAACCGCAATCCCGTAATTCATACTCTCCAGCCCGGTCAAGTTATTCTCCCCGTTCAGCACCAGCGTCACGGCTTTTCCCGGGGCGCTGATAAAAATGCCGGCCGTATTGATATTCTCAGACACATAATCCCGCGTGAAACCGGTCAGTGTCAGCGTGCAGGTGGCGCTGTCCCAGATGAAGCCTTCGTCCGACAGGTCATAGCCGTCGGTCAGGTAGATGGTCGCGCCTTCGACCGGGGTACCCTTGGTATCATACGCCTTTGTACCCACGAGGATGAGGCCCTCGCCGGTGGCACCCAGCGCCTTGACCTCCTCCTGCGTGGTGTTGCCCGGGAGAATGAGCATGCCGTTTACCTCCACCTTTCCTGTGCAGGAAAAGCTGGTTTTGACAATAAGTCTGCTTCCAACATAGATTTCCCCGCACTTCAGGCTTCCCACCGTGATGCCGTTGGCGGTCACCTTGCCGGTAGCGGAGAGCAACCCCGCGCAGTCGATCAAGCTACTGCCGCTCGTAGTCACATCGCCTTTCACCTCAATGGACGGCGCGGTCAATGAAGCGTTATCATTTAGATAAATCGTCTTGTCCGACTTGAAGGGAAGCGTGTAGGTCACTTCCTTATCATCTTTCAGATCCCATCTGTCGTCACCATTGCTCTCCCATCCGTCCTCCGTGCTGGGCACGGCGTACTCCTGCGCGAGGGCGGCGGGCAGGCAGGCCGTCAGGCACAGCGCCAGCGCCAGCAGCAGCGCCGCGAGGCGCGCCCCGTTTCCGTTTTTCATCGTTTCCCCAGTCCTTTCACCGCGTTTGTTCGCGCACAGCAAAAGGACGCGTACCGCTTTGTGCAAAGCGGCGCGCGTCCCATGGCTGTTCTTTTCCGGGGCTTGCCCAAAAACGGGCAGACCTATCCCTTGCTTGCTTGCTTGCTTGCTTGCTTGCTTGCTTGCTTGCTTGCTTGCTTG
>USFL01000406.1 GCA_900553905.1 uncultured Eubacteriales bacterium
GTGGAAGGACTGCTGATGGACGCGATGTTCGATCTGCCCTCGCGCGAGGACGTGAAGCAGTGCATCATCACGGAAAAATGCGCGCTGGGCAAGGAAAAGCCCAAGCTGGTCCTATCTGACGGCGCGCAGCCCAAAAAGCTGCGCCGCCCCGCGGCGGAAAAGAAGCCGCCCAAGCCCGCGCCCAACGAGAGCAGCGTATCCTGAAAACATACAACAAGCGGGACGAACATTCGTCCCGCTTTGTTCATACGAAAGGGATGGCGAAAGATGGAAAAGCGGGATACGGCACAGCAAACCATCCGACAGGTTGCCCGGGCCTTTCAGGACTGCGCCTCCCTCCGGGCCGTTGTGCTGGGCGGGTCAAGGGCTACAGGCAGCGCAACGGAACGGTCGGATATCGACATTGGCCTGTATTATGATCGGGACGAGGCGGATTTTGCCCAATACAATGCCATTGCGGCCCGGCTGGACGACAGGCGCAGGGACGGCCTCATCTGCACGGAAGGCGGATGGGGCCGGTGGGTCAACTGCGGCGGGTGGCTGATTGTAAACGGCTATGCCGTGGACATCATCCTGCGGGACTGGCAAAGGGTGCAAACCGCCGTGGAGGAAACCGACAGAGGCATATGCACCTGCCATTACCAGCCTGGACACCCCCACGCGTTTCTCAACGTGATGTACCGGGGCGAGCTGGCTTGTTGCAGGGTGCTCCATGCGCGGGACGAGGCGTTTTTTCGGGAAAAGCGGCGGGCGGAAAGCTATCCCCCCGCCCTGAAAAAGCGGCTTGTGGAAACCTTTCTGTTCGAGGCGGATTTTTCCTGCGCGCTTGCTGAAAAGTGCGTTGCCAGCGGCGACGCAGGCTATTTGGCAGGGCAGATGTTCCGGGCGGTTTCAGCCATGCATCAGGTGTTGTTTGCCTTCAACGGGACGTGGCTGCTGAATGAAAAGAAAGCCGCTCTGCGCGCCGAAAGCCTGCCCGCCGTTCCTGCCGGATACGCAGGAAAGGTGAACAGCGTCTTTACGGCGGCTGCCCCCATAACCGCCGTAACCCGGTTGCGGGCGCTTTGCGGCGAAGTGAGCGCCCTGGCGGCGCAAGGGATGGCTACTTAACACCCTGCAAAGTGCAGCCGAAGCAGAAGGCCGCCGCGAGTTCCCGCTGCCTGTGCGTTGGGAATCGCGGCGGCCTTTGCTTGCGTCACCTTGTGGCGTCGTCCGGCTGGGAACGGTCCATAATGCCGCGGATAAACGCCCGCGCGCGCTGCAAATCGTCTTCGTCGGGCTTTCCCTTGCCGGTGCCGCCAAACAGCCCGAAGGGCCCGAAGGTATTATAGCCCCGGCAGCCAAATTCGCCCAGCATCGCGCAGCCCTTCTCCTGCGCGGCGCGGACGATTTCCTTGGCGCCCATCCCCTTTGCGCCGCCGTAGGTGCAGACGCAAAAGACGCGCTTTCCGCGGGGCAGCCGTTCCCGGGCGAACTGCACCACCGACGGATGAAACGAAAAGCCGTAGATGCCGGAGGCAAAGCCAATCAGGTCGTATTCCTCCAGCGCCGCCTCCGGCTGGGTGGAAAGATCCACCAGCGCCGCACCGCCTTCTTCGGCCATGGCCTCAACCACCTTCCGGGTGTTTCCGTGATGGCAGGAATAATAGCAGATAACGGTTTTCATTGCTTGTCCTCCAGCGTCCAGCCGAAATCGTTGTGATAGATCATCTGGCGGGTCATGCCGCCGTCGATGCAGATGTTTTCGCCCGTGATGAACCCCGCCTTCTCCGACGCGAGATACAGGACCATGTTGGCGATATCCAACGGATGACCCACGCGCCCCGCCGGGTGCTGGGCCGCGTCCGGCCCCTCGTAGCGGGTAAATGCCGTGTCAATCCAGCCGGGCGAGATGGAATTGACGCGCACCCGCCCGGCCAGGCTCACGGCCAGGGCGTGCGTCAGCGCCGCGATGCCGCCTTTCGCGGCGGTATAGCTCTCCGTCTGCGGCTGGCTCATGCGGTCGCGCGAGGAGGAGATGTTGATGATGGATGCGCCGGGCGCAAAGTAGGGCGCGAACAGCTTTGTCAGGTAGAATGGAGCCGTCACGCCCACGCGCAGCGCGGCGTTGAATTCCTCGTAGGTGCACGTATCCAGCCCGCGGGTGAGGGGCAGGGCGTTGTTGACCAGCACGTTCACCCGGCCATACTCCGAAATGACCTTGTCCGCAAAGGCTTCCAGCGCCGCCTTGTCGCCTACGTCGCCCACAAAATACTCGTTGGGCAGCAGATCGATGACGCATACATGCGCGCCGGCCTTTTCAAATTCCTGCGCGATGACCTTC
>USFL01000407.1 GCA_900553905.1 uncultured Eubacteriales bacterium
GGGCTTACGGGCGTAATCGCGGCGGTGAAGGAATGGATGCGCGCCGAGCACATCCAGCCCTATGACGAAGCAACCGGCCGCGGCCTTTTGCGCCACGTGGTCACGCGCGTCTCGCGCGCGGGCAGCCTGATGGTCGTACTCACGGCCACGCGCGCCAAGCTGCCCGGCGTCCCTCGCCTCATCGAACTGCTGAATGCGAATGCACGAGGCTTCTGTTCCCTGCACGTAAGCGTAAACGCCGAGCGCAACAACGTCATCCTGGGCCGCGAAAGCCACCGACTCTACGGCGAGGACGCCATTTTTGAGACCTTGCTCGGCCTGACCTTTGAAATGCCGCCCCTCTCCTTTTTTCAGGTCAACCCCGACCAGACCGAGCGGCTCTATCAGACCGCGGTGGACTTTGCCGCCCTCGCTCCCGGCGACGTGGCCGTGGACGCCTACGCGGGCGCGGGCACGCTGTCGCTGTGTCTGGCGCGTCACGCATCGCGCGTGATCGGCATCGAGATCGTGCCTCAGGCCGTGGAGGGTGCGCGCCGCAACGCCGCGCGCAACGCCATCACCAACGCCGAATTTCACGTCGCCGCCGTGGAGGACCTGCTGCCCCGGCTGGTTGCGGACGGCCTCCGCCCGGATGTGGTCGTGCTTGACCCGCCCCGCAAGGGTGTGGAGCCCGCCGTCATCGAAGCCGTGCTGGCCGCCCGTCCCCGCCGCGTGGTCTACGTGAGCTGCCACGTGCCCACGCAGGCGCGCGACGTACAGCTCCTCGCAAACGGCGGCTACCGCTTCGAGCGCTGCCAGCCCGTGGACATGTTCTGCTACGCCGGCGGCGTAGAAAACGTCCTTTCCCTCTCCAGGATCTGACCAGGGGGTGACCCCCTGGACCCCCGGACTGCCCGCCCGGCGGGCGGGCAGGGGGGCGCAGCGGGTTGCAGGAAAGAAACGACGCCCGGTGGCGGAAGGCCACCGGGCTTTATGATGCGGAAAACGGGGGCCGCAGCGAGCACGGGAAAGCAACCCCAATGCCCGTGGGAACGGCCTCCGCCCTCTACGGTCTCCCGGCGGAGCGGGGGTCCAGGGGGGCATCCCCTGGTCAGCCCTTGGGCTCGCCGGTTTTGCCGTCGAGCTCGACGCTCCAGAGTATGTTGTGCGTGCCTTTTTCGCAGATGTAGACGGACCAGTAGACGGGTTCGCTGTAGCCCAGGCGATAGAAGCCGGAGTAGAGGTCCAGTTCATCGGCGGGAACGGCGGCGTCGCCGAGGGCCTCGGCATAGGCGTCCAGAGCGAGCTGTTCGGCCTCCTCCAGCGGGAGGTCATCCTCGCCGGGCAGGATGTAGTAGTGGTCGTGGCTGCCCAGATACATCTCCTCCAGCTGTCCGTACCAGGCCTTGTCCTCCACGGACCAGAACTCCACCGGCACGTTCTCTCCGTATTTGGAAGCCATGATGCTCAGCAGACGATTCAGGTTGCGGTCGTGGTCGTACTGTATGCGGGTGGTACCGCTGAAACGGTCGGGCAAGAGGTCGTAGAGCAGGGCGTCCGCCTCGTCGGAGAGCTCCGCGTTCTCCATGAGCATGAACATGCCCTCCCCCTCCAGGGAAACATGCAGCCAGTAGTCCAGCTGGCCCAGCACCGTCACCCCGGCGCCGTTGCGTTCCAGCGCGGCCACATCGGATTCGCGGTGATTGAGGGTGTACAGGGTGGTGAAGCCGCTTCCCTCCCCGCCCGCCAGCGTAGCGGTGGGAAGCGCATCCGCCGGCTTTTCGTACATCAGGTCGTGCAGGGGCATCCAGCCCGGAATGCCGGAGGTATCGCCGTCTCCGGCGATCAGCACACGGGCCCAGTTGGGCTCGCCCTCCACGCTGTTCCATTCTGGAAGGGCGCTGCTTTCGCACAGCTCAACCACGGTAACGGGCGTGCCGTTGAGATAGATGCCCATGGGGCAGTTCACATCATTGGCGCTGGGGCCCGGCAGGAGCACGGTTCCCACGCCGTCTGCGGCATGCACCCAGCCATTTGCCGGCAGGGTGAAGCTGTCCTCCTCGACCATGGCCAGCGCGCCGCCCAGCACGGCCGTCATGGCCAGCGCCAGCGCGCACAACGCCGCGCCCGTGCGGCGGCGTCCCTCCATGATGGCGGTGATGCGGCGCTTCATGCCGTTGCGCCCGCCGTAGAACGACGTGCACAGGGCGGTGCGGGCGCGCGCCTGTCGCCGGATGACGCGCAGGATGGTTTCGGAATAGAAGCGGCGCTCCTCCTCATTTGCGCGGGCGGTGACATGGCTGTCGCAGGAAGCCTCCTGATAGAAGCACAGGGAGCGCCCC
>USFL01000408.1 GCA_900553905.1 uncultured Eubacteriales bacterium
AAAGCCTGTGGGATATCGCCAAGCGCTACCGCGTCAGCTGTGACAGCCTCAAGCGGATGAATCCCGACCTGGAGGAAAACGGCGGGGACCAGCCGCAGCGCGTGATTCTGTGGCGGAAATGAACCGCGCTGCGGGAGTGCGGAGAAGCAAAATGTCCCCGGCCGGATGGCCGCGCATTCCCCAAAGAAAAAACAAAGCCCCGAACTGTCGGAGCGCACGCGCTTCGATGGTTCGGGGCTTTTGCCATGTTCACCGGGAAAGCGGGCGGGCGGCCTCGCACGGCACGCCCGTCTGGCACAGGCCGCAGCCGAAGCGGGGCTGGCACTGGGGCAGAATGGCGGTTTGATATTGCAGGCAAAGATGGTGGTTTTTGCCATGCTCCAGCGAGATGGCTCCGCCGGGACAGCGCTTCACGCATGCGCCGCACCGGATGCACCAGTCGTAGGGGCCGTCGTATTCGCGCGGGGTAGAGGGAGCTTCCCAGCTGGTGACGAGGCTGCCGAAGCGCCCGGCCATGCCGCGCCGGGTGATAAGCCCCTTGGAGAGGCCGAAGGTGCCCAGGCCGCAGGCGTAGGCGGCATGCCGCTCGGACCAGTTACTGGTAAAGGCGGGTCCATCCGTTGTTTCCGGTTCGGACACCGTCCAGAAATCCGGCGAAAGCGAGGGGGCGACAGTTTCGAAGCCCGCGTCCCGGAGCGCCGACAGCAGATGCAGGGTCAGCGCTTCCACAAATCGCTGGCCCTCCACCCGACCGTAGAGCCAGGCCTGGCTGGGCAGCGACCGGGCGGCACGGTTCCGGACTCGCACGGCCTGGCTGAAAGGCAGGAAAAAGCTCACCACCGTTTCGGCACCCGCCAGCCACCGGCGCGGCGTGCGATAGTGCGGCCCAATGACGCCGGGGGCCAGAAACACCTCAAACAGCGGGTCCATGGCGCGGGCGTAGCCCAGCAGGGGAGGGTCGAACAGCGTCAGCGCCTCCCCGCTCTGTTCAATCACCACCTGGTTGAGCGGCGATTCAAGCGTAAAATCAGCAGCCAGTTTTTCAAGACAAGCGGCATCCATGCTCCGCGCCTCCTGCAATGCTAGTCCAGCGTGCGTTTGTAATACCGGCGCATGCGCCCGTCATAGGCGGGGCGGGTGCAGACCAGCGCGTAGCCCGCCTTTTCAAAATTGTGCCAGGACGCGCTGTTGCCGGGGTCCACCGTGGCGTAGATGGCGCGCCCGCCCATGGCGCGCGCCATTTCCTCAAACAGGTTCAGAAAGCGCGTGTGCATCCCGCGCCCCTGGTAGCGCGGCAGCACCAGCACGTCGTGAAAATCGTAGGTGTTTTCCTCCGGTTCGCCCAGCTTGCGGGCGTAGCCGCGGTCGCCGCGCGTGCGCCACGAAGCCATGGCCGCGTAGCCTGCCATCACGTCCCCGTCGAAATAGCCGAACGCCTCCCGGTTTTGCAGCCATTCGTCAAACTCCCATTCCTCCGAAGGGAAAAACCACGCGGGATCGGCCAGGGAGGAAAGCACCTCGTCCTGCATGCGCATCATCTGTTCCTTGTCGCCTTCGTGGAGCTGGCGCAGGGCAAAACCTTTCAGCAAAAACGGGCCGGTGCGGCGGGGCAGGTTCATGGCGGGGAAGCCTCCTTGTGTGGCCGCGCAAGGCGCGGCGGGACTGGGCATATTGTAGCACAAAAAAGCGGCGCGGCGCAATGCGCGCCGCGCCGAAGTCCAGCTTAGTCCCGAAGCACCAGCACCTCCAGGGCGGTCACCTGGGGCGGAAGGCTGCGGGTCATGACGCCGTTGTAGTAGACGGTAACGGTATCGCCGTCGCCCCACTCCACGGTGGGCAGGGGCGCGGGCTGGGAAGCGTCCGCCTTATCACCACCGGCAGGTTCGTCCGTGGCAGGGTCCTCCTCGGCGGGTTCCTCCGTGACGGCCTCCTCCTCGGCGGGCTCGTCCGTCTCCGTGGGCTCATCGGCGCCGGCGGCGGGCTCGTCCTCCTTCGTGGGCTCATCGGCGTCGGCGGCCGGTTCGGCAGCCTCCGTGGATTCCTCCTCCGTAGCGTCCTCCTGCGCCTCATCCTCCACGGCGGGCGCATCTTCCACCGAGGCGGACAGCACGCCGGTGAAGGTCTGCTCGGAGAGCAGCACGCGGTATTCATTGCCGTCCGCGTCCGTCAGGGTGAAGCCGGCGCTGTCCCGGTCGCTGACGGTGCCGGTGAGCTCGGGCACCACGATGTGGCGGGCCGTGACCTGGCCGGGGTAGCTCATGGCCATCACGCCGTTATAGTAGACGGTGATGGGCATGCCCT
>USFL01000409.1 GCA_900553905.1 uncultured Eubacteriales bacterium
TAGGTGTCGATGCGCTCCGCCGCGTCGCCCGTAAAGGCCCACTGATACGACAGCTGGCGCGTGGTGCCGTCCCCCATGGTGACGGTGCCCTTGATGTAGACGGCCAGGTCCTCGCCGTTTTCCTCGGACTGGTACAGGCCCACGATGAAGCCCTTGGCGTAGGTCATCTTTTCCAGCTCCGCGCGGAAGGCCGCGTCCATGCCGCAGCCCAGCACCTGCGCGATCAGCGGCGCCAGCTCCGTGCTCTGCTCGGTGGTCAGCCGCGCGATGCGGCTCCAGCGCGAGGTGGCAATGTCCTTGATCTTGTAGTTGGCCTTCTTCTGCTCCGCATAGGGCAAAATGGCGTCGGTCAGGGCCTGGTAGCAGCCCTCGACCTCCTGAATCGCCAGCAGCGCGTCAAATTCCGCCTCACCGGTTTCCGTTCCCATCAGACGGTCCAGGGGGGATTCGCCGCTGACCAGCGTGCGGTTGGGCAGAAGCGAGGTGGTCAGCGAGGTGCTCTCCCCCGCGCTGTGCTGGGTGAGATCCATCACGCTTTCACCATCCACGCAAAGGGCGAGCGAGCTTTCAAGCCCCGCGTCCGTCTCGGAGGCGGCCACGCGGATGTGCTCCAGCACGGCGTTCATCATCGTGAGCGTTTCCTCGCCGTAGGGCAGGAGCGTCCCCACCATGAGGCCGAAACTGTAGCGCATATTGCCTTGCGGATCCAGATAGCCTGAAAGCGTTTCGTCCAGGCCCACGATGCTCGCGCACGCGCTGCCCAGCGGCAGCATCAGCGCAAGCAAAACGGCCGCCAGCGCCTTCCACCCTTTTTTCATGCGTCTCACTCCTTTTCGATGGTCCTCAGGCCTTCCAACAGGCCGGTCAGCTGATCCAGCGTGGTAGCAAAATTCACCTGACGCCGGATGGCCGTCGCGCCCCTCAGGCCGCTGATATAGTGTCCCACATGTTTGCGCATTTCCATCACGCCCAGGCGCTCGCCCTTGAAATCCACCATCCACCGCGCGTGCAGCGCCGCTGTGCTGATGCGCTCATTCAGGGATATCGCTTCGGGCGCGCCGCCCTCCAGGGCCCTGCGCGCCTCCCGGAACAACCAGGGATTGCCCATCGCGCCACGGCCGATCATCACGCCGTCCGCGCCGGTCTCCTTCAGCATACGCACGGCGTCGCCGGGGGCGAACACGTCGCCGTTGGCGATCACGGGAAGGGTCAGGCGGGCTTTCAGCTCCCCGATGGCCGCCCAGTCCGCCGTGCCTGCGTATTGCTGCTGCCGCGTGCGCCCATGAATGGCGATCCAGCGAAAGCCCAGCTGCTGCGCCGCGCGGCCCAGCTCCAGAGCGTTCATGCTGTCCGCGTCGTATCCCAGGCGCGTCTTGACGGTCACGGGCAGATCGGTGTTCCGCTTGACCGCCTCCATCACCCGGTATGCGCGCTCCGGGTCCAGCAGCAGCGCACTTCCCTCGCCGGAGGACACTACCTTGCGGGCCGGGCAGCCCATGTTGATATCCAGCGACGTAAAGCGCCCCAGCGCCGTCACCTTCGCGGCGGCCTCGCCCATCACGGACGGGTCCTTGCCAAAGAGCTGGCAGGCGGTGTTGCCCTCTTCGGGATGAACGGCCAGCAGGCGGCGGTAGGCGTCGTTGCCGGGCTTGGCGCACAGGTAGCCGATGGCGCTGACCATCTCCGAGCATGCGTAGTCCGCCCCCATACGATAGCACAGCACCCGCATGGGCCAGTCCGTGATGCCTGCCATGGGAGCCAGACATAATACGGTTTGGCACGTCTTTCCCATCCCGTCAGCGCTCCACCACACAGGGGAAGGAAGCGATGCGCCCGCCCGTGCCCGCAAAGGGAATCAGCGTCAGCTCATAGGCCGGGCCCGCCGGCACGCCCTGGGGCGGCGGCAGGATAAAACCGGCCTTTTCCTTCCACATCGGGGCCTCGCACGCGGCGGCCAGCGCGTAGGGCGCGCCGTCCTCTTCCACGGGCGTGATGGGATTGCCGGAGTGGATGGCATAGCGCCATGCCACATTTTCATCCGGCAGAGCCAGCGCCATCAGGCGCGCCCCCACATACAGGCTCACGCTGCCGCGGTAGCCCGTCTCCAGCCGGGGCGACAGCCCCAGCCGCAGGGTGATCACGTCGCCGTTCTGATAGGTGCGGCGCAGGCTGTGCCATTCGCCCTGGGCCACGGCCTGCGGCCGGGCGCCGTTTACGCTGATCTGCGCGCCGTCGGCATAGCCGGGCACGCGCAGGCGCAGCGTGGCGGGCACCGCCTGCCGGCATTCCAC
>USFL01000410.1 GCA_900553905.1 uncultured Eubacteriales bacterium
GCGGACGGGCAATAGAGCTGTCTTGCCGGCGAGGGTGTTTTGGCGGGCGCCGGTTAGATACCCCGATTCAGGGAGGGACGATAGATGCTGACCTACATCACCAACGAGTGCATGCCGCTGGAAAAGATGCTGGCGCGGGTGCAGAAGCACCACCCCGGCGACGGCTGCCTGCTGGTCAAAAAGGCATATGAATTTGCCGAAAATGCGCATCGGGGACAGGTGCGCAAGAGCGGCGAGCCGTATTTCATTCACCCGGTGTCGGTGGCGAGCATCCTGACCGACCTGATGATCGACGCGCCGACCATCGCGGCGGGCTTTCTGCACGACACGGTGGAGGACTGCAAGGACATCACCCTGGACACCATCCGCACGGAATTCGGCGAGGAGGTCGCCCAGCTGGTGGACGGCGTGACCAAGCTGGACAAGCTGGACTTCACCAACCGCGAGGAGCAGAAAGCCGAAAGCCTGCGCAAGATGATCCTGGCCATGAGCAAGGACATCCGCGTGGTGATCATCAAGCTGGCGGACCGCCTGCACAACATGCGCACCCTGCGCTTCCAGCCGGAGGAGCGGCAGAAGGCCATCGCCCACGAGACGCTGGACATCTACGCCCCGCTGGCGCACCGCCTGGGCATGAACTCCATCAAATCCGAACTGGAAGACTTGAGTTTCAAGTACATCGACCCCGATGCCTTCCACGATATCGCCCAGAAGGTGGGCCTCAGACGCACCGAGCGGGAGGAAAACATCCGCATGGTCATCTCGGAGCTATCCGAAAAGCTGGACGCGCAGCACATCCATTACGAGATGGACGGCCGTCCCAAGCACCTGTATTCCATCTACAAGAAGATGAAGGGCCAGGGCAAGACCTTCGACCAGATCTACGACCTGATCGCCGTGCGCGTGCTGGTGGATACCGTGCAGGACTGCTACACGGTGCTGGGCATCGTCCACACGCTGTGGAACCAGATCCCCGGCCGGTTCAAGGACTACATCAGCGTGCCCAAGGGCAACATGTACCAGAGCCTGCATACCACCGTGATCGGCGGGCGCAAGATGCCCTTCCCCTTTGAGATCCAGATCCGCACCTGGGAGATGCACCGCGTGGCCGAATTCGGCGTGGCGGCCCACTGGCGCTACAAGGAGGGCGGCGCGGGCGGCGGGGACCTTGACAACAAGCTCTACTGGCTGCGGCAGATCCTCGACTGGCAGGGCGATACGCGCGACAGTCAGGAGTTCATCGACTCGCTGAAAACCGACCTGTTCAGCGAGGAGGTGCTGCTCTTCACCCCCAAGGGCGATATCGTGAGCATGCAGCGCGGCGCCACGCCCATCGACTTCGCCTACCGCATCCACTCCGGCGTGGGCAACCACTGCGTGGGCGCGAAGGTCAACGGCCGCATCGTGCCGCTGGAGACCGAGCTGGAGACGGGCGACCGGGTGGAGATCATCACCGCGCCCTCCTCCAAGGGCCCCAGCACCGACTGGCTGCGCGTGGTCAAAACCCAGCAGGCCAAGGCCAAGATCCGCCAGTTCCTCAAGCGCGAGCTGCGCGGCGAAAACGTCATCAAGGGCCGCGACATGCTGGAAAAGGAGGCCAAGCGCCGGGGCGTGGCGCTCTCGGCGCTGACCAAGCCGGAATACTACGAGGGGATTCTCAAGCGCTACGCCTTTTCCGAGCTCAACGACATCTACGGCGCGGTGGGCTACGGCGGCATCGCCAGCGCCTACGTGATCAGCCGCCTTCTGGAGGAGCAGCGCAAGACCGAGACCCCCGCGCTGCCCAAGGTGCAGGAGGTTTCCCACGAGGAGGCGCAGAGCCATCTGGGCAAGCCCACCCATGGCGTCTACGTCAAGGGTGAAAGCGGCATGCTGGTGCGCTTCGCCCGCTGCTGCAACCCCGTGCCCGGCGACGAGATCATCGGCTATATCACCCGCGGCCGCGGCGTGACCGTGCACAAGGCCGACTGCATCAACGCCACCAACTCCGAGCAGGAGCGCATGGTGGAGGTGAGCTGGGCGGGCGGGAACGAGCTGGCCAACTTCAACGCCTCCATCAACATCATCGCCTACGATCACGTAAGCCTGCTGGGCGAGCTGGCCCTGTGCATCGGCAACATGGACGTGCCCATCGTGGCGGTGTCGGCCAAGCGGGACGAAAAGAAAAAAACCAGCAGCATCACCATGGTCATCCAGGTCAAGAGCCGCGAGCAGCTGGACCGGGTCTTTACCCAGCTGCACAAGCGCAGCGACATCATCGAGGTCTACCGCGGATCGACCTGAGAA
>USFL01000411.1 GCA_900553905.1 uncultured Eubacteriales bacterium
GCGAAGGGAAGCGCGTGCCCTGTGGGCACTTGGGCCGAAGGCCCAAAGCGACCCGAAGCGGGGCAGCGAAACCATGAGCGCGACCGTCAGGGAAGCGCGAATGATTGAGCAACCGGGGGCAAGAAACGCGGCATGTTCCACCCGGCACCGACCGCCGCCGGGCCTCCCGCCCGCACCAGCCGTCAGAGGTTTGGAGGGCCGCAGCCCTCCAAGTGAAATCGTATCGCCCGGCTCCGCCGGGCGGGCGGGGAGTTTGCGCCCCCAGGCGCAAACATTCCTTACACGTTTCCCCGGCCGCGCCGAAGGCGCAGGGGAAACGTGCGCCCCCCGGCGGAAAAGATCGCCAACGGCGAGCTTTTCCGACGCCCGCCGTCAGGCGGGGCTTTTCCGACGCCCCTATAGCAGTATGCAGATCATCCCCCCGTTGCCTTCGTTGATGATCTTGGAAAGCGTCTCCTGCACCTTCTCCTGCGCGTCGGCGGGCATGCGCATGAGTTTGTTGCTCAATCCCTCGCGCACCAGCTCGTGCAGGCTCTTGCCGAAGAAATCGGTGTTCCAGATGCGCTGGGGATCGTTTTCAAACTCCTCCAGCAGGTAGCGCACCAGCTCCTCGCTCTGCTTTTCGGTGCCCACCACGGGGCTGACCTCGGTTTCGATGTCCACCCGGATGAGGTGCAAGGACGGCGCGTTGGCCTTGAGCTTCACGCCGAAGCGGCTCCCCTGCTTGACGATCTCCGGCTCCTGCAAGGTCAGCTCGTTCATCGTGGGCGTGACCAGCCCGTAGCCGGTCTCGCGCACGCTCCTTAGCGCGTCGGCCACGTGGTCGTACTCGGTCTTGGCGGCCACCAGCTCCTTCATCAGGCGCAAAAGATGCGCGTCGCCGCGGATCTCCGTGCCGCACTCCTCGCCCAGCACGCGGTTGAACAGCCCCTCCTTGAGCGGCAGGGAAAAGCTCACGCGCCCCTGCCCCAGGTCGATGCCCTCGTTCTTGAGCCCCTCGGTGTAGGGCGAATCGGTAAACGCCCCCGCAAAGACGGCGTGGTCGCCCACGCGTGTGACCTGCGCCGCGCCCTCGCGCACGCCCTCCAGCACATGCTTTGCCAGCCAGTGCCCCTCGTCCAGGGCGCTGAGCCAGTCGGGGACGGCGATGCGGATCTCGCGCAGCGGGAACTGGAACAGCACCTGCTCAAACAGGCCCAGGATGTCGTCAACCTCCATCTCCTTGGCGTTCACCGCCATCACGGGCACGCCGTAGCGCCCGGCCAGGCGCTCGCGCAGGCGCTGGGCGTCGGGGGCGTCGGGCGTGCGGGAGTTGAGCACGACGATGAAGGGCTTGCCCAGGGTTTTGAGCTCGCTGACCACGCGCTCCTCCGCCCCGGCGTAGCTCTCGCGCGGCAGGTCGGCCACGGTGCCGTCCGTGGTCACCACCAGCCCGATGGTGGCGTGGTCGGCGATCACCTTGCGCGTGCCCGTCTCCGCCGCCTGCTCAAAGGGGATGTCGTAGTCGAACCACGGGGTGTGCACCATGCGCGCGGCCCCGTCCTCCTCGGTGCCAAGCGCGCCGTCCACCAGATAGCCCACGCTGTCCACCATGCGCACGCGCACCGTGGCCTGATCGCCCAGCGTCACGGTCACGGCCTCGCCGGGCACGAACTTTGGCTGCGTGGTCATGATGGTGCGGCCGCTGCCGCTCTGGGGCAGCTCGTCCGAAAGGCGGTCGCGGCGCGGGCCGGGGGCCATGGCGGGCAGGACGAGCTTTTCCATCATCCGGGCGATGAGCGTGCTCTTGCCCGTGCGCACGGGGCCCACCACGCCGATGTAAACGTCGCCGTCGGTGCGCTCGGCGATATCGCGGTACAGGTCGAACGTTTTGTCCATGCAAAAACCTCCTTGCGTTGCGCTTGCCAAACGATATGCGCGCCTCCGCGCGCGGAATGCAAAAAAGGCATGAAATTTTTGCCCGTTTGCGTTATACTAGATAGGCGCGAAAGGAGGGGCTTTTGTCATGGAACTGCCATATGAGGTGGCGAGCGCGACGGACGCGCTGCTTGCGGCGCTCAGGGAAACGGAGCCCTTCCGGACCTGCGCGGCCCTGCGCGAAAGCGTCATGGAGGACGAGGTCAGCCGGCGGCTGCTTGAGCGCTTCACGCGCGCGGAAGCGGCGCTTCGCATGGCGGCGGCCGCGGGCGTGGAGCCGCGGGCGGAGGACGCGCGGGAATTTGAGCGATTGAGCGCTTTGCTCTACGAAAGCGACGAGGTATCGGCCTATCTCCTGGCGCGCATGA
>USFL01000412.1 GCA_900553905.1 uncultured Eubacteriales bacterium
GGTTCAAAAACCAGTTGCGGCGCGTGAGGCCGGGCATGTTGATGAGCTTGCGGAAGGCGTTGGAGTCCACCGGGCCGAACGCCTCCACGTTCTTGACGCGCATAGTGCCGAGCGTTTTGCGCTTTTGATTGTTGAACACCTGGGCGAAATCCAGATCGCCGTTGGTGAAGGTATACTCATACTCGGTGCGCAGGCGGTCGCGGCGCAAAAACAGCAACACCGCCAGACCGGCCGTCACCAGCGCCTCGATCAGACCGTAGACGCTGAACTGCATAAACAGCATCTGAACGCATAGCAGCGCCCACAGGGCAGCCAGCACCATGACGATGTTGGACAGGATGTAAAGCGTGTTTTCCACGCCGCGGTTATGCTTGACGACGACTTCTTCCATAAAATGATCCATGGTGAACAACTCCTTCCGCGATCAGGCCCGACCGGCCAAAATCAAGATATAGATTCCTGCCACCACCAGGCCCACCAGCGCGCCGCCGGCCACCTCGATGGGCTTGTGGCCCACCAGCTCCTTGAGCTCGGCATCGGAGATGGGCTTGCCGTTGATAAGCACATCCTGCAAAATCTGATTGATGATCGTGGCCTGGCGGCCTGTTTCCCGGCGCACGCCGGTCGCATCGTACATGACGATCAGGGCCACCACCACCATCACGGCGAATACCCCGGACGCATACCCGTTCAGCGCGCCCACCATGACGGCGGCGGAAACCACCATCGCCGTGTGGGAGCTGGGCATACCGCCGGAGCCATGGAGGCGGCTCAAGTCCCACTCGTGTTCCACCAGATAGTGAATGGGGATTTTCAACCCCTGCGCCACAAACCAGCCGATCAGCGCGGCGATGAGCACATGGTTGGAAAATACCTCCAAGATTGTGTGCACCCGCTTTCTCTCCTCTTCCGAAATGCTTTTATCATGATACAACAATCACGCGTTGCGCACAAGGGTCTTTCGCGCCAGTTCGCGCAGATACGCTCCCTTTTCGCCGAAGGGTGTCAGCGCCTCAACGGCCTGCTTCACGGCGGATTGCGCATCCTGCCGGGCCTTTTCCACCCCGAAGGCGGCGGGCCAGGTCTGCTTGCCTCGCTGCGCGTCCATGCCGGTTTCCTTGCCCAGCAGGCGCACGTCGCCCTCCAGGTCCAGCAGGTCGTCCACGATCTGGAACGCCAGCCCGACGCCCTGGCCATAGGCGCGGCCTGCTTCCAGCTGCGCTTCCGTGGCTCCCGCCAGCATAAGCCCCGCCACCACCGGGGCGGTGAGCAGGTCGGCGGTCTTGTGCAGATGAATATACCGGACGCTTTCCGCCGTGGGCGCATGCCCCTCCAGCGTCACGTCGGCGGTCTGCCCGGCGATCATGCCGCACACACCCGCGCGCCGCGCGATTTCTCCCGCCGCCCGAAGCGCTTGCTGCGGACGCTCCGCCGCAACAGGGGCGGAAAGCATGGTCTCATACGCCAGGTTGAGCAGCCCGTCGCCCGCCAATATCGCCACGGCCTCGCCAAAGACGCGGTGGTTCGTGGGCTTGCCCCGGCGCAGGGCGTCATCGTCCATGGCGGGCAAGTCATCATGGATGAGCGAATAGGTGTGGATCATCTCCATGGCGCAGGCAAAGGGCAGGGCGTACTGCCAGTCATCCCGCACGAGATGATAGCCGGCCAGCAGCAAAACGGGTCGGAGCCGCTTTCCCGGCAAAAGCAGGCTATAGCGCATGGCGCTGCGCAGGGGCTGCGGGGGCATGTCCGCTTCCCATCCGCCCTCCTGCGGCTGCGTCACAGGCTCGTCCCCCTGCTGCATGAGCAGCGGAAACGCTGCAAGCGCCTGTTCCACTGCCTCGCGGTATGCGTCCATGGTGATCCTTCCTTTCATTCTTCCTTCAGCGCGTCCAGCAGGCTGCTTTGCTCCGCCATCTCCGTGGGCGTCACCTTCGGCGCGCCGTCCTGACCCGCGGTGATCTCCTGCATGCGGCCCTTGGCCGCCTCCAGCATCTTTTCCAGATCGGCGGCCAGCTTTACGCCTTCCTCGTAGCGCTTGAGCAGCTCCTCCAGCGGAAGCTCCCCCGCCTCCAGCTGCGCCGCCAGCGCCTCCAGCCGGTTCAGGCCGTCCTCAAAGCTGACCGTCTTTTTCTTGCCTGCCATCGCCAGCCCATCCTTTCTCCACGTAAGTGACCTGCGCGCCCGCGCGCCCATCCGCCAGCACGATCTCAAGCGCGTCGCCGGGCCGCAGCGCCTCCACGCTGCGCGCCGCCTTTCCGCCTGAAAGCGCCACGGCGTATC
>USFL01000413.1 GCA_900553905.1 uncultured Eubacteriales bacterium
AGCCTGCGGCCGCGCACCAGCTTGTTGCCGTCCAGGTCGGTGGCATAGCCGCCGTCGGCGTTGAGCTCCGGCTCGGCGTTGAGGATGAGCAGCGCAGAGTCATAGCCGCCACGCAGGCGCAGGGTAGGCGTGGCGGGGCGCTCCCGCCCGTCGATGAGGTCGGTTACAGGCGTGCCGTAATACGTATCGCCCACCTTGAGCACGTCGATGGTGCGGATCTGCGTCCGGAGGGTCTTGCCATTTGAAAAGCGCAGCTCGTCGTAGACGGGATCAATGCGCGCCAGCGGGTCGTAGGGCAGGTAGTGGTGAATGTTCCAGTCGATGAAAAACAGCGGGCTGTCGGGCGCAATGACCAGCTCGTAATAATCCGGCGCAGACAGCGAGCCGACTAGATAGGGATAGTTGCCGTACGTCTCGCCCTTCACGCGGGACAGCGAGCCGGTCACCTCATCGTCCTCCAGCATGACGCTCTCGTCATACTCATAGTAGAAGTCCGGGTCCTCCTGCCCCTTCTGCTTGCTGGCGGCCTCCGGATAAATCAGGACCACGATGCGCTTGATGGTCATGCGCACATCATAGCTGCCCGGCAGGTACTGCGCGTCCCCGGCGGGAACGGTCACACGGGCGATGTATTCGCCCACCTTGACGGGAGCGCGCTGCAAAAGCTCGCCATCCTGAAAATAGCTGACGGTGGCGCTTTCCGGATACAGCTTTTTGCTGAGCTGAAAGGCCTTGCCGTTATAGGTGCGCTCCTGGTCGGCGATGACCAGCGGCTGGCGCTCCTCCTTGACGGTAAAGACCACCTTCTCGCTGAAAGCAAAGGCGGAGGCGGTATCTGCGGAAAGGGTGACGCCGGCCTGCGCGCAGGCAAAGGCGCGGAAGGTGACCACGTCGCCGTCCTTGAGGTCGGGAATGGTGCATTCTCCGTTCCGCAGCAGGGCCACGCCCGCCGTGGCCACCCAGGTATCGGCCATCTCCTCCTCCTTGTCCGATACGATGTACTGCACGCCCAGCGTGTTTCCGGTATCGGTATCAAAGGTGATGGAGCCGTAGGGCGTGGCTTTTACGTTGCTGATGACGGGCAGCGCGTCGGGACTGGCCGTGCCGCCGTTAATGACGGCGGCATAGGTGTCCTGGTCGCTGAGCACCACCACGTCCGTCCCGCTCAGCGCCTGGGCGCGCCAAAGGGTGATGGTTCCGGTTCTGCCGGTGGTGACGTTGAAGGGCTCCTCGCTTCCCAGCTTGAGCACGATGTGCGCACGCGCCATGGGCGCGTTTTCATCGTCGGTCACAGCGATGACCGTGGGCTGCAGGGCGCTGCCGGGCAGCGCCGTACCGCTGGAAAGGCTAAGGTTGGTGGTTCCGCCGATGGCGACCGTGCCGCCGCCGGAAACGCTGGCCGCGTCCAGCGCGCCCGTGCCGCTGACCGACAGAGTCGCTCCATCGCCCACCGTCACCGGGCCCACGGCGTTGGCGCCTTGCAGAACAAGCGTAACCGACGCGCCCGCGCCGATGCGCAGATCGCCGCTGGTGAAAGTGCCGGCCAACGTGAGCTTGACGCTCACCCCGTCCGCCACGATGATTTTTCCGGAGGTGCCGCCCTCGCTGACAACGCGGTAGTTGCCGGAAGCGTCAAACGTATGATCGGACGCGCCCAGCGTGACCGACTTGCCTTGCTCGTCCTCCACGGCCTGCAAGAGCAGTTTGCCGCCCTGCACCGTGCCCTCATAGTGGTACCCGGCTGCGGCTGCGGGCAGCGGCGCGTACGCCGTTTGCGGTCTTGCGGCAAAAAACAGCACCGGCACGGCGGCACCGTTGTATTCCGCCGTCAGATCCAGCGCCATCTCGCCGCCCGATACCAGAACGGCGGTCCAGGCCGGCGCATCGCCTCCTGCCGCACGGATGGTCAGTCCGCCCTGCGCCGTCAGGTTCGGGGCGGAGAGCGTACCTACATGCAGGCGGCCCGTGCCGGAGACGGCATACGGGCCAGACAGCACATTGAGGTAGGTATCCCCACTCACATACAGCGTTCCCCCGCCCTCCTGAAAGGTGGGCGCGGAGCCCTCCGTGCCCGCGCCTGCCAGCGTGAAGGAAGCGCCTGCGGCGCCGTTGATGACGCGGCCCTGATTGGCGGGGTCCGAGGCATAGAGGGTATAACTCTTCCCCGCCTCCGCCTGAAAGGGCTCGGCCGCGCTCAAATCCACCTTGTCGTCCTCGACGGGCGGCTCGGCCAGGGAGCTGACCTCCAGCGTGTTGCCGTTCATGCGGCCCCAATAGCTC
>USFL01000414.1 GCA_900553905.1 uncultured Eubacteriales bacterium
CCGCGTGCCTGATTCAAAGGAGAAAACGCCATGTACCTGATCGTCGGTTTGGGAAACCCCGGCGCCAAATACGCCCATACCCGCCACAACGTGGGCTTTGACGTGGTGGACGCGCTGGCCCGCAAGCTGGGCGTGACCATCGGGCGGGAGAGGGAGGAGGCATTGCTGGGCGAATGCTTCATCGCCGGGCAAAAGACCATCCTGGCCCTGCCGCAGACCTACATGAACCTGAGCGGCGAGGCCGTCTCCCGCCTGGTCCGCTGGTACCGCCTGCCACCGGAAAACCTGATGGTGGTCTACGACGACGTGGACCTGCCCCAGGGGACCATCCGCATCCGCAAAAATGGCAGCGCCGGCACGCACAACGGCATGCGCAGCATCGTGGAGCTGCTGGGATACGAAAACTTCCCCCGCCTGCGGGTGGGCGTGGGGCAGCGCAGGCCCGGCTACGAGCTGGCCGACTGGGTGCTGGGCCATTACCTGCCCGGCGAGGAGCAGCAGACCGCCGACGCGGCCTATGCCCTGGCCGCCGACGCCATCATTGAGTACATCACAAACGGCATCGAAAGCGCCATGTGCAAGTATAATACCAAAAAGACCAAAAAACCGCCCGAACCCGCCGAAGGAGCCGACGCATGAACGAGGGCCTGTTTACCGCCTACCAAAGCCTGCCCGCCTGGAAACGGCTGCTGGAGCGTGTCGCGCAGGAGGGCTGCACCGCCCTGTATGAGATTGCCGAGGGCGAGCGGCCGTTTCTGGCCGCGGCGCTTTCGCATGCCACGGGGCGGCCGGTGCTGCTGGTCGCGCCTACGGAGCTGATCGCCCAGCGCCAGGCGCAGGACATAGAGCGCCTGACCGGGGACGGATGCGCCATGCTGCCCGCGCGCGACATCCAGTTCAGCCGCGCGGCCATGAGCCGCGACAGCGCGTGGCAGCGCCTGAGCGTGCTGGAAGGGCTGGCCGCGGGGCGCGTCAAGGTGCTGTGCGCCAGCGTGGAGGCGCTTTTGGACCGCTGCGCGCCATGCGCCCGCTTCCGCAGCGCCGTGATCGAGCTTTCGGAGGGCGGGCGCTTTCCGCCCGACCGGCTCATGGACGCGCTCATCCGCAGCGGGTACGAGCGCGTGCCCATGGTGGAGGGGCGCGGCCAGTGCGCCATGCGCGGCGCGATCGTGGACGTGTTCCCCGCCAACGCCGCCGACGCGCTGCGCATCGAGTTTTTTGACGACGAGATCGACAGCCTGCGCCGCTTTGACTGCATCAGCCAGCGCAGCATCGCGCGGGTGAAGGGCGCGCGCATCGCCCCCGCCACCGAGTGCCTGGTTTCCGACGCGGAGGCTGCCGCGGAACGGCTGAAGGCTGCGCTCAAGCGGGGCGTGGGCCACGCCATGGAATCCGCCGCGCCCGCGCACGCCGCGCCGGGGCCCGACGGGCTGGATTCTCTGGATGATTTTCTAAGCGGGTTGGACGCCCTGGAGGCCACCGAGGACCTGCTCGCCCAGCCGCAGGGCGGCGCGCAGGCCGCCGGTCGCTCCGGCGAGGCGGGGGCGGAGGCGCGGGCCGCCTGGAAGCGTCATTTCGACGACGTGGACCGCGTGCGCGCCGGGCAGGTGATCCGCACCGCGCCCATGTGGATGAACGTGCTGCTGGACGACACGGTGCCGGCGACCGGGTATCTGGAAAACCCCATCGTCCTTCTGGACCGGCCGGACCAGTATCAGGCCCGCCTGCGCGCCGCGGCGGACGCCTTTTCGGAGGCGTATGAGGACGCGCGGCTGCGCGGGGACGCCTTCGACGCGCAAAAGGACCTGCGCTTCACCTATGAGGACCTGCTGGAGGACTTCAAGGCGCGGCCCGCCGTGTGCCTGAGCGACGCGGTGGGCACCTTCGGCCGCTTTGCGCCGGGGGAGGCCATCGCCTTCGGTTCCCGGCCCTCCATGCCCTACCAGAGCCGGCTGGAGCCGCTGTGCCAGGACATCGCCAAATGGAAGCAGGAAGGCGCCTGCGTGGTGCTGCTCACCGGCGGCGAAGCGCGCGGCCGCAGGCTGCAAACCGCGCTGGCCGCGCAGAACATGCCCTCTTCCTACTGCGCCACGCTGGACGGCAACCTCATCGCGCGGGAGGTATTGCTCCTGCCCGTGTCCTATACCAAGGGGTTTGTGCACCTGTCTGCGGGGCTGTGCGTCATCAGCGACTCCGATATCTACGGCACCGCCTACCAGCGCGCCCGCAAGAAGCAGACCGCGGGCGAGCGCATCGCCTCCTTCACCGACCTCAAGGC
>USFL01000415.1 GCA_900553905.1 uncultured Eubacteriales bacterium
CCTTCATAAGCAGGATGATCACCGCCACCCACGGCACCACCGGCGGGATGGCCGACGAGCCGATGGCCATGCTTAACAGGGCGGTCAGCACCATCACCTTGTCGGCAAACGGGTCCACCAGCTTGCCAAAATCGGTGATGAGGTTGTATTTTCGGGCGATGCGTCCGTCCAGCAGATCGGTCAGGCTGGCTGCAAGGAAGGTAACAAGCGCCGCGTACTTTTGCCCGCTGACGAACAGCACCACGTACACCGGCACCAGCAGAAGCCGGATCATGGTCAGCACGTTGGGCACATTCAGGTTTTTGCGGATCAATTCCTTCGCGGTCAAAATGATATCCCCCTTGCGCTATGTTCAGGGTTATTATAGCATCAACCCGAGAACCCGCGCAACATATGCGCGCCTGAAAGCAGCGCCGTTCGCCGCCCAAACCCGCCTTTTGGCGGTTCATCGCGCTTACTTGCGGCTGACCTTCACCATGACGGCCTTGCCGGCGAGAGGCTCGCCGAACACATCCTTTCCCTCCCGGGCGCAGCGCGTGATGCGCAGCGTATCGGCATCCACGGCCTCCACCTCCAGGTAGCCGGTCTGCAGGACGGGGTTGTCGCGGCGCTTGTGGAGCAGTTCGCGCACGCCCTCCAGCAGCTTTTCGTCCGGATCGTCCCAGTTCATGGGCGCACGGTTCCAGGGGTCGGCCATGCCGGTCATGCCGATCTCGTCGCCATAGTACACGGTGGGCGCACCGGGCAGGGCGCACAGCAGCTTCATGGCCTCCAGATAGCGCTTCTTGGCGCTCTTGAGCTCGCGCTTGCCCAGGGTGATCTTCTTTGCCTCGGCGCGGTCCATCTGCGCGGCGCCTTCCCGGTTGAGGCCGCACATCGCGTTGAGGATGCGCACGCGGTCGTGGCTGCCCAGCAGGTTCATCAGCGAATAGTAGAAGGGCGCGGGGTATACCTCCTGCTGATGCAGAATCACCCGGCGCAGCTGATAGGCGTCGATCACGCCGGTGAAAAAGTCGATCACCGCGCAGCGCAGGGGATAGTTCATCACGCTGTCCAGCATGTCGCCCAGGCAATAGGAACGGTTCACGCCATAGGCGGTCTTGTTGCTGGCGTCCTCCCAGACCTCGCCCAGCAGCGTGGCGTCCGGGTCGGCCTGCTTGACGGCCTCGCGCATCTCAAGCACCATGTCCACGGGCAGCTCGTCCACCACGTCCAGCCGCCACCCGCACGCGCCGCGGCGCACCCAGCGGGGCAGCACACCGGTTTCGTCATTCAAGAGAAAATCACGGTAGGAGGGGTTGTCCTTGTTGACGGCGGGCAGCGTATAGAAGCCCCACCAGCAGTCATACCTGTCGGGGAATTCCTCAAAGCGGTACCAGTCATAATAAGGGCTTTCCTTGCTCTGATACGCGCCCAGCGTGTCATAGCGGCCATAGCGGTTGAAGTACTTGCTGTCCGCGCCGGTGTGGCTGAACACGCCGTCCAGCAGGATGCGGATGCCGCGCGCCCTGGCTGCCGCCACCAGATCATCAAAGGCGGCTTCGTCGCCCAGAATGGGGTCGATTTCCTCATAGCTGCCCGTGTCGTAGCGGTGATTGGAATGCGCGCGGAAGATGGGGTTGAGGTAGATGATGCTCACACCCAGGTCCGCCAGGTAATCGAGCTTTTGCCTGATGCCCCTGAGCGTGCCGCCGAAAAAGTCCAGGGCGCGGTTATCGCCGTTTTCCGGGTCCAGGTCCAACGTGGGGCGCTCGTTCCATTCCTCATGGAAGGTGGCGTCCGGATGCGCCGCGGCGATCTTGCGCAAGCGTCCTTTCTGTCCGTTCTTATCCTTATAAAAGCGGTCGGGGAAAATCTGGTATATGATCCCGTGACGCAGGTATTCCGGGGTCTGGTAGGCGGGGTCATAGACCGTCACCTGATAGCTGTCGGGCTGGCCGTCATAGCACGCGCCTTCGCCGCCCAGCTGATCGCGGCTGTTGCCGTAACGCACGTCGCCGTCTGCGCGGCGGATGATAAAGTCATACCAGAAAAGCATGGGCTTGTCCGGTACGGTGACGGTTGCCTCATAAAGGCTCTCCCCCACAGAAACCATCGGATACAGGCGCTCCGCACCATCCCAGGTGCGCAGCAGCACCTCCGGGCTTTCATCACAGGCAAAGCGCAGCGTCAGCCTGTTTCCCGCCGCGACGGGCCCAAGGGGATCCCGGTATTGAGCGTCATGTGAATCGTGGTACAGCATTTGGTAGATTCCTCCGTTCTGCGTGT
>USFL01000416.1 GCA_900553905.1 uncultured Eubacteriales bacterium
GATTTCAGCGACAGCGCGCTTGCCACCGTGCGCACCAACGACACCGGCGAAGTAGGCGAAATGCTGGTCAAGCTGGTCAATGAAATCAAGGGCTTCGGCGACGCCGCCGAAAAGCCCAAGGGGATTGGCGGCCTGTTCTGGAATGCCAAGAAGGCCGTGAGCGACATGCAGACCAAGTACGACAAGGTCGAGGTCAACGTCGATGCCATCGCCTCGTCGCTGGAGGGCTATCAGGTCCAGCTGCTCAAGGACATCAGCCTCTTCAACCACCTCTACGACATGAACACCGAGTACTTCAAGGAGCTGACCATGTACATTCTGGCCGGCGAAAAGCGGCTGGCCGAGGTGCGCCGCACCACGCTGGAGGAGCTGAAAGCCCGCGCCGCCCAGAGCGGCGACGCCATGGACGCCCAGCGCGCCAACGACATGGCCGCCAACTGCGACCGTTTCGAGAAAAAGCTGCACGACCTCAAGCTCACCCGTCAGGTGGCGCTGCAGATGGCCCCGCAGATCCGTCTTTTGCAGAACAACGACAGCCTGCTGGTAGAGCGCATCCAGAGCACGCTGTCCAACACGCTGCCGCTGTGGAAGAGCCAGATCGTGATCGCCCTGGGCCTGCACCGCAGTCAGGAGGCGCTCAAGGCGCAGACCGCCGTGACCGACATGACCAACGAGCTGCTGCGCAAAAACGCCGAAGCGCTCAAGACCGGCACCATTGAAACGGCGCGCGAGGCCGAGCGCGGCATTCTGGATCTGAACACGCTGGTGGAAACCAACCAGAGCCTGATCGACACCATCAACGAGGTCATGAAGATTCAGGATGAGGGCCGCGCCCAGCGCGTGGAGGCGGAAAAGCAGCTTGTGACCATGGAAAACGAGCTCAAGCAAAAGCTGCTGGAACTGAAGCACTGAGCTTTCGGAAAGGAACCTGAACCCCTATGAAACGAAATCTGCCCACCGGCGCCTGCGTGCTGATTGCGCTGGCCCTGGTGGCGTTTGGCCTGATCTACGGCACTTTGACCGGCTACGGCGACGAGCGCGCGCAGGTGGAGGCCCTCTGGTCGGGCGAAAACGGCCTGTCGGACGTGCTCTGCTATCGCGGGGCGGACGGGCTGAACCTGTGCGTGGTGGCGCGCCGCCATTTGCCCCAGAATGATCCGGACGTGCTGGCCCTTGAGCAAAGCGCCGGCGCGCTCCGTTCCGCCGCTGATATCGCCGCAAAAAAGGAAGCGGACGCCGCGCTGGAATCCGCCTTTGAGGCCGTGGCCCGCAAGCTGCAATCCTCTTCCAGCTTTCAGGCCAGCGAGCGCGACCAGCGCTACCTGTCCATGCTGGAGGCGGATTTGAACAGCCTGGGCGCAAGCCAGGCGGTCAGCACCTACAACCGGGCGGCCTCCGGCTTCAACGACCTGCTTGCCGCGCCCCTGACGGGAGCGCTGGCTCGCCTGCTGGGCGTTTCGCCCTGCGAACTCTACGAGTGAGGGGGCGGAGACGATGCGTTTGAAAAGTATGCTTTGCCTTTGCCTGTGCCTTCTGCTGGCGCTGACGGGGCCGGCGCTGGCCTCGGCCCGCCTGCCCGCTCAGCGCGGCGCGCTGACGGACGACGCCGACGTGCTTAGCGCCCAGACGGTTTCGGACTTTTCCAGCTATGCGCAGCAGGTGGAGACGGAGACGGGCCTGCGCCTCCATGTGGCGCTCGTACACTTCTGGGACGGGCTGGATGCGCAGGCCTATGCCGACGCGCTGTTTGAGGCGTGGGCGCTGGGCGATAAAGATATCCTGCTTTGTGGTGCGGCGGGCGAGGACGCCTTCGCTGCCGCCATGGGCAAGGATGCATCGGATATGCTGGGCCGGCAGAGCGCCGAGAACCTGATGTATACCTCTTCCCGCTTTGGCACGCTGTTTGCCTCCCAGCAGTACGACGCGGCACTTGCAGAGTACTGCCGGGCCTTCAATGCGTTGCTCATCAAACAGACAGGCGCGGAGATTTCCCTGGACGGGCTGTTCGGGACGCCCCAGGTCCAAACCACGCCTGTTCCCGTCTCCGAGTCCCGTCTGTGGGACGAGGTGATGGACGCCATCAACGACAGCAGCGAGGACTATCAGACCCGCCATGAAAGCCGGCAGCACACCGAAAACGGCTTGAGCGCGGGCGGGTGGATCGTGTTGGCGGTGCTGGTGCTGCTCGTGCTGCGCCGGAGTGGGCGCAGGCGCGTGGGCCGCGCGCGCGGAGGCTGCGGCTGCGCGCCGCTGGGGTGGC
>USFL01000417.1 GCA_900553905.1 uncultured Eubacteriales bacterium
TGGGCCCTCCGGGCACAGGCAAGACGCTGCTGGCCAAGGCCGTGGCCGGCGAGGCCAACGTGCCCTTCTTCTCCATCTCCGGCTCGGAATTTGTGGAGATGTTCGTGGGCGTGGGCGCCAGCCGCGTGCGCGATCTGTTTGACCAGGCCAAGAAGGCCGCGCCTTCCATCGTCTTTATCGATGAGATCGACGCCGTGGGCCGCCATCGCGGCGCGGGCCTGGGCGGCGGCCACGACGAGCGCGAGCAGACCCTCAACCAGCTGCTGGTGGAGATGGACGGCTTTACGATGAACGAAGGCGTCATCGTCATGGCGGCCACCAACCGCCGCGACATCCTCGACCCCGCGCTGCTGCGTCCCGGCCGCTTCGACCGGCAGGTCACCGTCAACTACCCCGACCTGGAAGGCCGCGTGGATATCCTCAAGGTACACAGCCGCGGCAAGGCGCTGGAGAAGGACGTCGATCTGGAGAACATCGCCAAGCGCATGCCCTACTCCAGCGGCGCGGACCTGGAAAACGTGATGAACGAGGGCGCCATTCTGGCCGTGCGCCGCAAGAAGAAAAAGATCAGCCAGCAGGATCTGGTGGACGCGGTCAGCCGTGTGCAGATGGGTCCGGAAAAGCGCAGCCACAAGGTGACCCCGCGCGACCGCAAGACCACCGCTTATCACGAGGCCGGCCATGCGGTGATCGCCAACCTCCTGCCGGAGTGCGACGACGTGCACCTGGTCACCATCGTGCCGCGCGGCCAGGCGGGCGGCTACACGCTCAGCCTGCCCAACGAGGAAAACGACAACTACAGCCGCACCGCTCTGCTGGGCATGGTCACCATGGCCCTGGGCGGGCATGCGGCCGAGCATGTGTCTCTGGACGATATCTATACCGGCGCCTCCAGCGACATCAAGCGCGCCACCGAGCTGTGCCGCCGGATGGTGACGCAGTTCGGCATGAGCGACACCATCGGCACCATGTACCTGGGCAGCGACCAGGAGGTCTTTGTGGGCATGGAGTTTGGCCAGAGCCGCGAGTACAGCGAGCAGAGCGCCGCCGCCATCGATCAGGAGGTCAAGCGCCTGCTGGACGAATGCTATGCCCGCGCCTGCAAGCTGCTCAAGGATCACATGGATAAGCTCATCGCCGTGGCCGAGGCGCTTCTGGAGCGCGACACGCTGACCCGCGCGGACTTTGAGCGCGTGATGCGGGGCGAGCCGCTTCCGCCCATGACCGAGGTGGAAAAGATGCAGCCCTCCAGCACGGCGCAGGACGACCCCACGCCGGATGCGCAGGTCGACGGGGCCGCGACCCCCGGCTTTGCCTCCCAGGATGCGGAAGAGGATGGCGATCCCTTTGTGGAACCCCAGGACGGGGAATGAAACCATGAGCCGGGCGGATCTGCATGTGCACAGCGTCTACTCCGACGGGCTGAAAACGCCGGAGCAGCTCTGTGCCCTTGCCGGCCGCCTGAACATAACGCACCTGGCGCTGTGTGACCATGACACGGTGGACGGGCTGGATGCCATGGCGCAGGCCGTCCGCATGGAAAACCAGGCGCGCGCGCTGCGCGGGCAGCCGCTGCTCATGCTGATCCCCTCCGTGGAGATCAGCACCGGCCCCGGCGGGCGCACGCACCTGCTGGCCTATGGAGCCAGTCCGCGAAACGCGCGGCTGGCGGCGTTCCTGGCCGCCGTCTCCTCGGAGCGCCGCATGCGCGCCGCGCGCATGCTGGAGCGCCTGGAGGATGCGGGCCTGACTGTGACACCGCAGATGCGCGCGCTTACGGACATCCCCAGCGTGGGCCGGGCGCATGTTGCGCGTGCACTGGTGGAAAGCGGTCAGGCGCGCGACGTCAAGCAGGCCTTCGAGCGCTATCTGGCCGAGGGACGGCCGGGATACGTGCCGCGTGCGCGCCTTGCTACCGGCGATACGGTGGAGGCGCTCTGCGGCATGGGCCTGGTTGTGGTGCTGGCGCACCCCATGCGCCTGGGGCTGGAAACGGCGGCGCTGCATGGGTTGATCCGGGACTGGAAGACCCGCGGCCTCCGGGGCGTGGAAGCATACCATCCGTCGGCCGGAAGGCGTGGCGCCCGGCAGCTGGACGCTCTGGCAAGGGCGGAAGGGCTGCTGGTGACCGGCGGCAGCGATTACCACGGAGACGCGGGCACGCGGGCCCGGATGGGCCGCCTGCCATGCGGCTGGCATGCGCCGGAGCGCGACATCGCCGCGCTGACGGCGGCGGTGGATCTGG
>USFL01000418.1 GCA_900553905.1 uncultured Eubacteriales bacterium
TCGCCAGGCTTTCATAGCATGTTCCATCCCGGGGATCACGGTGTAAACAGGTCTCCCGACTTGACTTCATCCTACTTGGACGCCTTCCCGCTCGCGCAGTGGCCGGAAACTGCCGGTAGGGCCGTAAGCCCGCGGCGTTTCCCTGTCCTTTCGTCCGTTTCACGGTTCCCGGGTGAGTCTGGAAATCGCATCCAGTTCCCATGACGGAGGCTCTCGCCTCCGCCGCGTGTTTCCACGCAGATACACCGGCTATTCACTTGTAGGCATATTATACGGCATACGGCGCTGCGCGTCAAATCCCGGACGGCGGCCGGCCGTCCATCGCCCTGAGCAGGCGCATCACATCCTGCGCCGTGGGCTGCGTATCCAGCGAAAAGGTGCGTTCCTGCAGGTCCTCCAGCCGGTGCGCGTCGCTGGAATGGAGCACGAAGCGGCCTTTTACCGCATACGCCGGGCAGTCGACGCCTGGATAGACCTCCACCACCGGATACTCCGGCAGAAAGGGCATCAGGCCCAGCGCGCCGATCATGCCGTTGCTGCCACGGTTGATGTGCGCGGGCACGGGCACGCCTCCATGAGCGCGGATAAGGGCGCAGACCTCCTCCACGTTCAGGTCCGTGGCGTTGATGAGCAGCTTTTCCAGCGTGCCGGAGGGCGTATCCTCCGCACCCATGATGATTTGGTTTCCAAACAAAGCCGGCTGGTTCTGCACCTGCGGCAGGTGAGCGTAGACCTCCTCCCCGGCCGCCAGCGCCTCCCGCACGGAGGGGAAGTAGCCCAGCATATGCACTTCCTCCCGGCTGGTGACCTCCATGCCGGGAATGACCTGCACGCCATAGGCCTCGCCCGCAGCCGTGGCTTCGGGGGTGTTGAGGGCGGTGTTGTGGTCGGTGAGGGCGATCACATCCAGCCCCTTCACCCGCGCCATGCCCACGAGGTTCCATGGGGTCATGTCATCGTCTGCGCAGGGCGACAGGCAACTGTGAATGTGCAGGTCGCAGTACGCGGCCATCTCACTCCGCGGGCGGCAGAACGCCCGCCTGCCCCATGAGCACGCTCACCTCATAGGCCGTCTTGCCGGTGGCGAGCACGGGCATGTCCTCATCCTGCGCCTTTTTGAGCGAGGCGGGCTCGGCCTCCACGCCCTCCACCAGAATCACACACGCCATCTCCATCAGCACCGCCACGGCGATCACGTTCACATGCGTCTGCACCGTGCACCAGGCCATGCCCTGCTTGCCGTGCGCCAGCACCCAGCTGAGCAGGTCGCAGGTGTATCCGCAGGTGATTTCGCTATCCAGCGGCGCGCTGTCGTTTAGGCTTCTGGCGCCGATCAGGTCCATCAGCTGTCGTACCGTCATGCGTTCATTCCCCTATTCTCTGGTTGTTTTAGCCAGCTCCACCATCTTCTGCGCCATCACCTTAAGCTGCTCCTTCAAGATGTGGATGCAGTCCATCTCGTTGCAGTAGCCGCGCACGATATCCTCGGCAAAGGTGCGGCAGGTGGGGCTTCCGCAGCTGCCGCAGTCGTATCCGGGCAACCTGCGCACAATTTCCTCCATCTGCTCCATCTTGCGCATGGCTTCAACAATATCATCATCCAGGCGCATGGCGCTGTTGGCGGAGATGTTTTTATCCGACAAAAGGTTGTATTTGGTCAGGTAGGAGGCGCGCACGCGCTCGTCGGGATGGGTGATGTCGCATCCGCGCATCAGCGCCCGCACCGCGCCGCGCGCCACATAGGTGTTTTCAAAGGTGAGCGGGCCGCCCACGCAGCCGCCCGTGCAGGCCGCTCCCTCAAAAAAGACCAAATCGGGCAGCTTGTCGTTTTCGATTTCCTCCAGCACGCGGATCACGTTTTCAATGCCATCCACGCTCATGCTGTGCTCGGGGCAGACGGCTGCCGCCTCGCCGCCGCTGCTGGCCCAGCCCACGCCATAGGCGGTGGCATGCGCAGGATGCGCCGCATCCACGGGGCTGGACTTGATGTGGCTGGAGAGCAGGCCGTAGATTTCCAGCATGGAAATCGCGCCGTCCACAGCGGAGGTTTCATGTCCGATGGGATTGCGGATGGCCGTCACCTTGGCCGCGCAGGGCGTGATGAAGAAGCACCCGACCTCCTCGGGCTTCGCATCGTGCGCGCGGCAGAACTCGCGCCGGGCCACCATCGCGGCCACCTCCATGGGCTGGCGCACGTCGATGATATGCGGAATCAGGTCCGGAAAGCGCACGCGGATCA
>USFL01000419.1 GCA_900553905.1 uncultured Eubacteriales bacterium
TGTCTCTCCCTACATACGTTCGTTTGAGAAGGAGTATGCCTGTGACGGACTTTGTAAGCACGTGGAACAACGACCTTCTGACCGTGCCTTTCGCGCCCCTGGGGCTGATCGCCATGCCGGGCTGCGAGGAGCTGGGGCAGAAGGTCAACAACTGGCTCATGAAATGGTACGAGCAGCAGGAAGCCTTGGAGGACACCCCGCTCTTCTCCCTGATGGGCGCCAACCGGCATGATTTTCTGATCGAGGCGCATTGCCCCCGTTTCGGCACGGGCGAGGGCAAGGGTATGATCAAAAACAGCGTGCGCGGCTACGACATCTACATCCTGACCGACATCGGAGCTTACAACGTCACTTATAAGATGTATGGGCGTGAAGTGCCCATGTCCCCCGACGATCACTATCAGGACCTCAAGCGCATCATCGCGGCCATCGGCGGCCGCGCCAAGCGCGTCAACGTCATCATGCCCATGCTCTACGAGGGCCGCCAGCACCGCCGCACCAGCCGCGAAAGCCTGGACTGCGCCCTGGCGCTGCAGGAGCTGGAGCAGATGGGCGTGAGCAACATCATCACCTTCGATGCGCACGACCCGCGCGTGCAGAACGCCGTCCCCCTGATCGGCTTTGACAGCGTAAAGCCCAGCTATCAGATTCTCAAGGCGCTGTTCCGCAGGGAGTGCGATTTGCAGATCGACCGCGACCATCTGATGATCGTCAGCCCTGACGAGGGCGCCATCGACCGCAACATCTTCTACAGCTCGGTGCTTGGCATCGATATGGGCCTGTTCTACAAGCGCCGCGACTACACCACCGTGGTGGATGGTCGCAACCCCATCATCGCCCACGAGTACCTGGGCGACGATGTGGAGGGCAAGGACGTGTTCGTCTCCGACGACATCCTCTCCTCCGGCGAAAGCATCCTCGACCTGGCCAGGGAGCTCAAAAAGCGCAAGGCCAACCGCATCTTCGCCGCCGCCACCTTTGCGCTCTTCACCAACGGGCTGGAGGCTTTCGACCGCGCCTATGAAGAGGGAGCCATCAGCCGCATCATCTCCACCAACCTGACCTACCGCACGCCGGAACTCAAGCAGCGGCCCTGGTTCATCGAGGCGGATATGAGCAAGTATATCTCCTATATCGTGGCCAGCCTCAACCACGACCGCAGCCTGAGCAGCCTGCTCAACCCCTACGACCGCATCAAGGCGCTCATCACCCGCTATCATGAAAAGCAGGCGGAAAACGGCTTCCGCCTGGTATAAAAGCCAAATGAAACCCCGCCGGCAATCTGTGCCAGGCGGGGTTTTTGCGTTCAGTTTTCCCCGACAAACCGCCGCGTGCGGGGATTGCTGGAATGGAAAATCTGCTCCGGCGGGCCTTCCTCCACGATGAAGCCATCCTCCATGAACACCACGCGGTCGGCCACATCGCGGGCGAAGCCCATCTCATGGGTGACCACCAGCATGGTCATGCGCTCGCGCGCCAGCTCGCGCATCACGCCGAGTACCTCCTGGGTCAGCTCCGGGTCCAGGGCGCTGGTGGGCTCGTCAAAGCAGAGGATCTCCGGGTCCATGCACAGCGCGCGGGCGATGGCCACCCGCTGCTGCTGGCCGCCGGAAAGCTGATAAGGGTACTGGTCCGCCTTGTCGGAGAGGCCGACCTTGGCAAGCAGCTCGCGTGCCCGTTCCGTGGCCTGCGCGCGGGAAAGCCGCTTGACGCGCATGGGCGCGTCGGTCAGGTTCTGCATCACGCTCATGTGCGGAAAGAGGTTATAGGACTGAAACACCATGCCCATCTTCAGCGTGATGCGGCGCAGGGTGGCCGGGTCGGCATAGGTGAGCTTGCCGTCACGAGTGCGGCAGAGCGTGACGCCGTCCAGGACGATGGTGCCGCTGTCCACGGTTTCCAGCTGGTTCAGGCACCGCAAAAGCGTGCTTTTGCCCGAACCGCTGGGGCCGATCAGCGCCACCACCTCGCCCTTTTTTACGTTCAGGTCGATGCCCCGGAGCACGCCCAGCCCGTCGAAGCCCTTGTGAATCCCGGTTGCGCTTAGCATGCGGACGTCCTCCTTCCTAGCGGTAGTAGCTCAACTTGCGCTCGGCCAGCTTGCACAGCTGCTCGGCCGCGCCGTTGAGCACCAGATAGAGCAGAATCGCCACCACGTACGGCTCGATGGACGAGGAGCTGGATACCTGCTTCTTGGCCACGGTCATCAGGTCCACCACCGCCACGGTGGAGG
>USFL01000420.1 GCA_900553905.1 uncultured Eubacteriales bacterium
CCCTTGGAGGCCATCAGCACGCCATAGGTCAGCCCCAGGCAGGAAAAGCCCATCAAAACGGGCAGCGTGTGGGGAAAGGCGGCCCGAACCGCGGCCGCGGCGCGTCCGGCGGGGCCTGCCGCCGTATTGCCCGGTGATTGCATCGCATCATTTGCTCCTTTTGCAGAAAAATGCCCGCGCCCCGTGAGGGCGCGGGCGCGGCATGCCGGCGGCCCGCCGGCTTATTTCACGTAGCTCTGACCGTAAATGAATTCCTGCATGGCGGTCAGCGTGGTCTGCATGCGCTTCTCGCTGATGTACACCAGGCTCTCGCCGTCAAATTCCCGATATCCGTACTGCTTTTCCATGGGAATGCCGAGCTGGCCCACCACCTCGCCGCCGGAGGCCAGGTTCTGCATCGCGCTGCCGGAAAGCACCGTCATGCCCAGCGAAAGCAGCTCGTCGGCGGTCAGGTTGGTTTTGCCATAGGGCAGGGCGGTTTCAATCAGGTTGAGGAACTTGGTAAGGTCCATATCCTCCATTACCTTTTTGAGAAGCGCCTCCAGGAGCTTTCTCTGGCGTTCGTTGCGGTTGAGGTCGTTCTGGCCCTGCAGATTGCGGATGCGCCCGTAGGTCACGGCCTCCATGCCGTCGAGGTGCTGAACGCCATCGGCCACCTCCAGCTTGTCGCGCTGGACGTCGTCCATGGGCTCCTTGACGTGCAGCTCATAGTTGATGGCCTGCGCCTCGCCCTTGGTCAGTTCCATGTCCACGCCGCCCAGCGCCTCGATGATGTCGGCCAGCCCATGAATGTTGACCACGACATAGCGCTCGATGTTCATCTGGAAATTGCGGTTGACGGTCTTCATGGCCAGCTCAGCGCCCTTGGCGATATCGCCGTCCTTGCTGCCGAACTTGAAGGCGGTGTTCAGGCGCTTTCGGCTCTTGTAACCGGGCACCACCACGGCCGTATCGCGGGCGATGGAGGTCAGCTTGATGGAGCCGTCCTGGGTGTTGATGGAGCAGATGATGTTGGCGTCGGCGCGGCCGCTGACCAGCTCGACGCTGCGGTTGTCCACGCCCAGCAGCAGAATGTTCACCACATAATCGGGCAAAGCCTCGTTGGGTTCCAGGTTGGACAGGTCCACCTCCGTACTGACGGTGGTATCCTCCAGCATGGAGGCCATTTCCGCCATGAGCGACTCCTCCTCGGGGGTCAGCTCGGCGGCGTTGGCGGCGGTGGCGTCGCTATCGCCCATGCCCTCCTCGGCCCATTCCTGCCACTGGGCCAGCTCTTCCTCCGTCAATGCGTCAGGCACAAAATCTTCGAGGCTGTCCTCAGCCAGGCAGCTGCCCGCCAGCAGCAGCATGCAAAGGCACAGCGCCAGGGCACGTTTCAGGATCTTTCCGCTCATGGTTATCCTCCTTCACAAATGGGTCAAATTCCGTCAACGGACGCTTCACCCAGGCCGTACAGCCCGCTTTTGGTCAGCTGAGCCGTCAGGTAAGGCCGGGTCCGCATGACTGCCCGGAACATGGCCCGGTTGGATTCGGATGCAGTATAGGGCACCACAGCCGTTGTGTCAAGCGTCTTTTCGCCGCCGTCATAGCGCAGCAGCGTAGTGGAATGAAGGCGGATATGGTCGTTGAGCAGCTGCAGGGTCCAATCCAGCAGCTCCTCATCCGCCGCGGCCTCTCCTTTGGCCGCGGCCACGGCGGCCTGCATGCGCTCATCCTGTCCGTCTTCGGTTACCGGTTTTCCGGCCACGGTTTCGGTCACATCTCCACTGGCCTGCGTCACGGCGAGATCGCTTTCCAGCAGGCCGCTGGCGTCAAAGAGCACGCTGGCGTTTTTCAGCACGGGCGCGATATCCACCCGGCGGGAACCGCTGCTTACCTTGACGCTGACGCGCATGAGCTTTTCGCCCAGATCAGCGGCCTCCTGCGCGCTGGCCTCGCTCTGGGCCAGCTGGGTATCTGCGGTCACAGGCTCCAGGTCCACCTGGAAGCGCGTGCCGCTGGATTTGCTGATTCCTTCCCGTTCCATCAGCTCAGCCACCGCCTCACCGCTGCGGAGCTCCTGCAGATCCACCAGCGCCATCACGCCATCCAGCCCAAAGGCGATATAATCCACATTCTGACGGGCCAGGTTGTTGAGCATGCTGTAGCTGATGGTGAGCCTGCGGCCGCGCACCAGCTTGTTGCCGTCCAGGTCGGTGGCATAGCCGCCGT
>USFL01000421.1 GCA_900553905.1 uncultured Eubacteriales bacterium
CTTGGAAATGCGGTTGATCAGCCGGTAGAACATTCTGGCAAAGAAGCTGCGCACCATCGGCTCCCCCGCGCGGGTCACGCGGCGGGTGGCCACGCAGTCGTATGCTTCCTCCCGAATGCCCCGAAGCATATCGGGCAGCAGCGCGGGAGGGTCCTGCAAATCCACATCCATGATGACCACATAGTCCCCCGTTGAAGCCTCCATGCCGGCATACATGGCGCTCTCCTTGCCAAAGTTGCGCGAAAAGGAAATGTATTTCACCCGCGGGTCCTCCGCGCGCAGGCGCTTGAGCGCCTCCAGCGTGCCGTCGGTGCTGCCGTCGTCCACAAACCAGAATTCAAACGCCACATCCATCCCGGCGGTTTCCTTCAAAAACGCGCTGTAAAACAGGGGAATGGCTTCCTGCTCGTTCAAGCACGGCACCACGATGCTGAGCATTTCCATCATCCGTGTCTCCTTTCCTCTCGCATTCACTATTTGGAGGGAAACGAAAGGCTGTCCATAAATGCATCCAGTGCTTCCAAATCGCTTTGAAGCTCCGCCGTAGCCTGCGGATCATAGAGATAGACTGAATCCACGGGATAAAGAGCCCATATTTCGATGAAGTCCGTACCGTTATAAAAAGCCACACTATCCGCTTTCAGCAGCATATCTTCATTCCATAATATCGGCGCAATATTCGTATGAATCACCAGCGCCTCATAGCCAAAAGCCATCTCAACCGACACGCAGTCTTCTCTTTTTGTGACATAATACACATTCTCTACGATGCTCTCTGTCACCTTAGGCCATAGCTCCCGCAGATCCTGAGCTGTGCCCGGTTCCACCCCGCTGGTGCAACTAATACTGGCAAGCGCGCGCCCGTTCGGCATGCGAATAATGTAGACATCGCTTAGCTCATTTGCATCCATCATGAGCTCATACATCTTCTCCAGCCCTTCAGGCGCTTCCAGAGAAGAAGCCTCCGAAAGATATACGAATTCCGCGCCATCGGGAATCCGGCAGGTAGCGAAGGTTTCCTCCTGAGCGCCTGAGCAGAAGGGCACAAAACACAGCGTGGCTGCCAACACCACCGCCCTAAAAAAACGCATGGCAAAGCCCCCTCTCATCACCTGTTAGTTGAACTTATTGTACCATGCCGGACGTCTTTTCGCAATCCGCCTTGTCAGCCGGCCCGGCTTTTGATATACTGCGCACAGAACCTTCAAGGAGGCATGCCCCATGCGAATCGCCCTGGTTGCGGACCTGCACGGAAACCGTCCCGCCACGCTGGCCCTTGAGCGGGACCTTGCCCGCATGCAGCCCGACCGGGTGCTTTGTCTGGGCGATATCGTAGGGAAAGGTCCCAGCAACGATTTCACCTTTGACTGGGCCATGAGCCATTGCGAAATCGTGCTGGGCGGCAACTGGGATTTCGGCGTCGGCAACAAGCAGTTTTCACCCGACCAGTACTACTGGGATCAGCTGGGGACCTCACGCCTGGAGCGGCTAAGCCAGCTTCCCCTGGAGTATGAGCTCATGTTCAGCGGCCGGCGCATCCGCCTGTTTCACGGCCGGCCCCTGATGGAACGGCTGATTCCCGTACAAAGCGACGTCAGCCTGATCGAACCGTTCTTTCAGGATAAAAAGGGCGGGCGCTACGATGTGGTTGGCTATGCCGACGCGCACCGCCAGGGCCTGAGGACCATCACGCCTGGCGTGTTTTTCAATACCGGCAGCGTAGGCAACGCCATGGGCGTGCCCAAATGCTGCTATGCCCTGCTGGAAGGGGAGGAAGGTCAGCAGCCCGCCCCCTTTGAAATCCGCTTCCGTCAGCTGGAATACGACCGGGAGCAGGCTGTGCGCGACGCCATGGCCGCGCCGCAGATTCCGCTGATCAACGCCTATATCCATGAGGTGAAAACCGGTATCTACTCCCGGCGTCCCGTTGCCGGCGCCGCGCCGGACGCCCCTGCTCCGTCCAAATAACCCCCTCGTAAAAAACCGTCGGTATGCTCCCTTGGGAAGGTTTTTTGACAGCATGCGCTGAACCGTGGCCGTGAGGCGGCGAATAAGGAATTCCGCATTGCCTCTATTGCCTCTGAAAAGTAAAATTTGTGCTACGGCAGGCTTTTTTTGCTTTGCAGGCCTTCAAATCATTGACGCGAAGGCGCAGGGCAGGTACAATAGGCATAGGCAAAAGCCGGTGCGTTTCCATAGGCAAAGCGCCG
>USFL01000422.1 GCA_900553905.1 uncultured Eubacteriales bacterium
GCTGCGCAGGCTGATTTCGCCGGAGGGCAGCTCCTCCTCCATCCAGTAATACTTGTGGTCCACGTGGCGCAGGATGTTGTTTTCCGTCAGGTATTCCAGAAATTGCGCCGTATCGGGCAGGCCGCCGAAACGCTCGTCCTCCTCAAAGGGCAGCTCATAGGCGGCGCACTTGATGTGGGAGGTCAGGACATACAGGTTATTGGGCTGCACCAGCGCGTGCTCCGGCGAGGCGCGGAAGAAATAGTCCGGGTTCTGGATCACATACTGGTCCAGCGGGGCGGAGGAGGCCACCAGAATGGTCAGCGCCGTATCCTTGCGCCGTCCGGCGCGGCCCGCCTGCTGCCAGGTGCTGGCGATGGTGCCGGGATAGCCGCACAGCACGCACGCCGTGAGGGAGCCGATGTCGATGCCCAGCTCCAGCGCGTTGGTGGACACGACCATATCCACCTCGCCCGCGCGCAGGCCGCGCTCGATTTCGCGCCGCTCGGAGGGCAGGTAGCCGCCGCGGTAGCCGCGCACGCGGCCGGAAAAGCCATAGGCGGTACGGGCGCTTTCCTTGAGGTGGCGGGTGATGACCTCCACCTGAATCCGGCTCTTGCAGAACACAATGGTGGGGATGTCGTTGCGCAGGAGCCCTTCGGCGATGCGCTTGACCTCGTTGACCACGCCGCGGCGGATGCCCAGCTGGCGGTTGACCACGGGCGGATTATAGAACACGAAATGCCGCTCGCCCATGGGCGCGCCGTTTTCGGTGACGGCGGCGACCTCGCGTCCGGTCAGCTGGGAGGCCAGCTCCACGGGATTGGCGATGGTGGCGCTGCACAGGATGAAGCGCGGCTGGCTGCCATAAAACGCGCACAGGCGCATCAGGCGGCGCAGCACATTGGCCAGGTGGCTTCCGAACACGCCGCGGTAGGTATGCAATTCGTCGATGACGATATATTCGAGATTTTCAAACAGCTTGACCCACCGGGTGTGGTGGGGGAGGATGTTGGCGTGCAGCATGTCCGGGTTGGTGACCACGATGTGGCCCGCCTCCCGGATGGCCTTGCGCGCGGCGGCCTGGGTGTCGCCGTCATAGGTATAGGTTTTGATGTCCACGCCAAGGGCCTCGATCATATCATAGAGGCCGCTGACCTGATCGGCCGAGAGCGCCTTGGTGGGGAAGAGGTACAGGGCGCGCGCGTCGTTGTTTTTCAGGATGGCGGAAACCACCGGCAGATTGTAGCACAGGGTCTTTCCGCTGGCGGTGGGGGTGACCACCACAAAGTCGCGCCCCTCCTGCGCCAGGCGGAAGCACTCCGCCTGGTGGCAGTACAGCCGGTGGATGCCGCGCGCGCGAAGCACCTCGCAAAGGCGTGGGTCCATATCGTCCGGCAGGGGCGCGTAGCGGCCCTCCGTGGCGGGCAGCGTGCGCCACTCGGTCACGCAGTCCATAAAGGCGCGGTCGGCCTTCAGCCGGCCGATGAGCTGGTCAAGGTTCATAGCAAGCAGCTCCTATCCGAAACGGTGGAAGCGGGGAACGCGGCCCGTCAGGAGGCGGCGGCCAGCTCCACAAAGTCGCGGAAGCCGTCCGTCATTTCCTCGGAGCCGTCCATCAGGGTCCACATGGCCTCCGCGCCGGGGATGGATTCAATGAGCGCACGGCTTTCCTCGTAGGGCAGCAAAAACGCGGTGGTGGAGAGAAAATCGCCCAGGGCGGAATCGGGGTGCAGAATGGTCACCGCGTGCATGTGCGCGGCAGGATAGAGGGTTTCAGGGTCGATCAGGTGGTGGTAGCGCACGCCGTCCACGGTGTAGTAGCGCTGGTAGTCGCCGCTGGTAACCACAGACAGGTCTGTTGCGCCCAGCGTTTCACGGGTGCTGACGCCATCCAGGTCCTCTACGCCCACCACCCAGAAATCGCGTCCGTCCAGCGGCTTGCCCCCACAGACCACGTTGCCACCCGCATTGAGCAAAAACGAATCCAGCCCGTTTTCCCTGAGGGTGTCGCTGGTCAGCTGCGCAGCGTAGCCCTTGGCCACCGCGCCCACGTCCAGCGACAGGGCGGGGTCCTCAAAATAGACCGTGCCCGCTTCCTCGTCCAGAATGACCTGATCGTAATCCATGTGCTGCGCGGCCTCCTGCAAGGCGGCTTCATCGGGGAGAACGGTTCCGTCCTCACGCGCGTCATGCCACAAATC
>USFL01000423.1 GCA_900553905.1 uncultured Eubacteriales bacterium
AGCACGCGGTTGAGCGTATCCACCCTGCCGCGGTTCCATGCGACTTCAATCGCGTGGCGAATGGCGCGCTCGACCTTGCTGGCAGTGGTATCGAAACGGGCCGCAATGCCGGGATACAGTTCCTTGGTGATCCGGTTGACCACGGCCGGATTTTCCACCGCCATTTTCACGCCCGTCCGCAGGTACTGATATCCCTTGATATGCGCCGGGATGCCCAGCGTAAGAAACAGGCTGCCCAGGCGCTCATCCAGGCTGGGCTCATGCGGCGCCGCATCCGGCGCAACGGCCGGCATTGCCTCCTCTCCCCTCGCCAGCCGCCGGATGTGGCCCAGCAGGATATCGGGCTGGAAGGGCTTGACCAGGTAAAACTTCGCCCCCAGCTCCACCGCCCGCATCACAAAGTCGTCGCGTGCCAGCGCCGTGGCCACGATCACCTTCGGTGCCGGGGACGGCATCAGCTTCCGCATCTCCTGCATCAGCGTGTAGCCATCCATCACGGGCATTATGATGTCGGTTACCATCACGTCATAACTGCGCTGGCATAGCAGCTTGAGCGCTTCCGCGCCGTTGGCGGCTCCGTCCACGAGAGCGACGTCCTCCTGCCGTGCCAGCGCATCGACCATGCTTTTTCTCAGCGCGTCATGATCGTCCACGACCAGAATCCTCATTCCAATTCCCTCCCGCTTACGCTTTTCTGCGTCATTATAGCACAGTCTGGCGATTTGAACCGTTTTTTGGCATAAAACCAGCTCTTTGTTACGCCTTGGCGCAAGCCCGCGGCCAGCCATTTCACCGATTCACGTCAGACCGGCGCATTTCTTCCACCTTTCTCCGCCTCCTGCCTGCTGTGAAAAAAAGTTTTTCGCTGACTTGCACAAAATGAAAGCTCTTCCATCATGATGCAAACGCTTGCACGATTCATTGTTTTCCCTGATAACAGCATTTCAATTCTGTTACGCCGGCGTTACATCTCCGAAGCTGCCGCGCGCCGCCCGCCGTCTTGCCGGACCCGCTTCGCAATCCGGCTCCGCCAGATCTGGGTGCTTGTTGACCTGTCACCCCCCCATCCCTGCCCTCCCGGGCAAACCCCTGTACCCGCGCCGGATAAATGTTACACAAATCCTACAGGATGTCCCGTTTCCAGATCGCGGCAGAAAAATTTCGGATTTTTGGTTTTTGCGTATTGACAAAACAGCGATCTCGCGTTATGATATTACACGTCGCCGCGGTCGCGGAGCGATGCGGCAAAGGTTGGGGAGCATAGCTCAGCTGGGAGAGCATCTGCCTTACAAGCAGAGGGTCACAGGTTCGAGCCCTGTTGTTCCCACCAAGATGTGGCCCGGTAGTTCAGTTGGTTAGAATGCCAGCCTGTCACGCTGGAGGTCGAGGGTTCGAGCCCCTTCCGGGTCGCCAGCTTGCCTTGGTAGCTCAGTCGGTAGAGCAGCAGACTGAAAATCTGCGTGTCGGTGGTTCGATTCCGCCCCAAGGCACCAAGTGTGCGGTAGTAGCTCAGTGGTAGAGTGCCACCTTGCCAAGGTGGATGTCGCGAGTTCGAATCTCGTCTACCGCTCCACACCCGGTGCCATAGCCAAGTGGTAAGGCGAAGGTCTGCAAAACCTTTATTCTCCGGTTCAAATCCGGATGGCACCTCCACCTCATCACCCTATGGTCGATGAAAAAAAGCCGTTGCAGTTCGCAAACGGCTTTTTTGTTGCTTCTTTATACCCTTTCCTCATCCGTCTCCACGCGCAGCATCCGGTATCCCACCCCGATGTGCGTCTGGATGTACTGCGTGCCTCCGCCCTTTTCCAGCTTTTTGCGCAGGGTGGCCATGAACACGCGCAGGGACGCGATATCGCTTTCCATGCCGTTACCCCAGATCTTGCGGGTGATGAAGGTGTGGGTGAGCACCTTGCCCACGTTCTGGGCCAGCAGGCACAGGAGCTTGTACTCGATAGGCGTGAGATGCAGCTCCGCGCCGCGTAGGTATACACAGCCCGCGGCATAGTCGATGCGCAGACCGCCGTTGACAAACACCGAAGCCGCGGGCGCCGCCGCCTCGGCCATGGCCGCCAGCCTGCGCTGCGTGGCGCGCAGGCGCGCCAGCAGCTCCTCGACCGAAAAGGGCTTGGTCAGATAATCATCCGCGCCGGCATCCAGGGCGCTGATCTTGT
>USFL01000424.1 GCA_900553905.1 uncultured Eubacteriales bacterium
GTATCGGAATTATGCCGCCTGGGCGGGCATATCCGGGTGGAAAACAACGTGGCGCTGGTGGAGGGCGGCCATCCGCTGTGCGGCGGCGTGGTGCGCAGCACCGATCTGCGCGCGGGCGCGGCCATGATGCTGGCGGGTATGATCGCCTCCGGGGAAACGGTCCTGCAGGACCCCGCCGGGCACATCGAGCGCGGCTACCAGGACCTGCCGCAAAAGCTGCGGGCGCTGGGCGCCGAAATCGAGCAGATCGAGGATTATGCCGGGCCCTGACCCTCCGCCCGCCCTCTCCGGGGCGGGCGGTTATGTTCCCCCGCGCTCCAGCGGCATGCAAAGGAGCTGCGCTCCGCCTGCGTCATGATAGCTCACAGCAAGGGTTTGGGGGAGCGGGGATGCATCCGGGACGGCCCAGACCGCCGAAAAGCGCACACCCCAGCCGCCGCCGTCCATCGGCTGAACGCCCTTCTCGCCGGACAGCATCTCCGCGTCCAGCGGGGCGCCTTCGCCGTCGGTCAGCTCAAAGGTGCCGTTGAACAGGGCCTCCGCCGCCTCGCGGGTGCCCTCCGCCGGCTCGGCCACCAGCTGCACATACAGCCCCAGCGGGGTCAGCACGGCGCTTTCATAGCGGGCCATGAGGCGGTCGCATGTATATCGCTCCCGAACCGTCAGCGGTTCTCGGCACGCATTCGCGCAAGTCATGTCCAGCGAAAGCGAAATGCGCAGTTCCTGCCGCTTGAAACGCGCGGCCAGCGCGGGGTCAAGTGCTGCGTCGATGCGTCCGAAGCATTGATACCACGCATCCCCCTCTTGCGCTGTCAAGCCCTCACCGCCCGCAATGACGAAGTAGCCTTGTTCCGTTTTGCGCCCGGCTTCCTCCGGATCAAAGGAATCCATGGCATACACGGGATCGATGGGGGTATAGACGCCCACGGCCAGCTCCATTTGCACAGCTTTCTCCCCCTTCGCTTCCCCGGGCAGGGCGATGACCTCTCCATCCTGCATCACGCCGTCCGGCGCATAGAGACCGGGCAGCCATTGACAATCAAAGCTGTCGCTGCCGTCGCTCCCCACGCGAATGCCGTTCAGCGTCCATTGGTCAATCTGCACATAGACAGGCGTCTGCGGCTCCCTGTTTTGTATGCGCCAGTCCATGGCGAGCATTTCGCCATCGGTCCATACGCCGCTGATCTCCAGGCTGACCGCCCCGGCCTCCGCCTCCGCATTCACCGGCGTCACCAGCGGCTCCAGCACCTCCCGTCGCTGCGGCTGCTCATGGATGCCCAGCAGGAAGTCCAGCACGCCGTATTCCGCAGCGGCCAGCGCCGCCCCCGCCAGGAGGACCAGCACGGCGGTCAGCGTTAGCAGCCTGCGCCGCCGGAAGTGTTGCGGAGTACACCGGGATGTTCCGGCTTCCGTCAGGCCCTCGAGCGTGGCATGCACGCGGTTCACAAAGCCCTGCTCCGGCTTTCCAAAAATCTCCTTCCAATCCGTGCGTCCACTCATTCAGCCTCTTCCTCCCCTTCCAGCAGCTTGCGAAGCGCCGCACGCGCGGCACGCAGCCGGCTTTTCACCAGGCTTGCGGGCCAGCCCAGCGCCCTTGCGCACTCCTGCTGCGTCATTCCTTCCATATAGTAGAGCACCACCGGCAGGCGAAGCCGGAGCGGGAGCGCCATCAGTGCCTCCCGGAGGGCATCCGCGCCGCCGGCGGGCGCAGGCTGTGGCGGCGGCAACGCCGCCCTTTCTGCACGGCGGCGTTTGCGGTGAATACCGTTGCATACGTTGAGCAGAATCCGTATGAGCCATGTCTGCATATAGCGCTCGTCGCACAAGGTGTCGCGCTTTTCCCAGGCGCGTACAAGCGCCTCCTGCACCGCGTCCTCCCGGTCCTGCGGAAGGCTGAAATGCGCGCGGCATACCCGGTAGAGCACCGGAATCATCTCCTCCACCCGCGATACAAAGACCTCTTTGGTCACAATCTTCCCCCCAGTCATCTTTCCTCCTTTACCCTGTTAGATGCCTTTCGCCCCGCTTGGCGCGCGCTCCTTCCAAAAAGAATTTTTCCGGTCTCCCTTGACAGGTGTTCTTTTCAGTGTTATTATACTGCCACGTTATCGTGCTAAAGCGATTGCGAAAAGGAGCGTGTTTGGAGTATGAAAAAGCTGTTTGCCATCCTG
>USFL01000425.1 GCA_900553905.1 uncultured Eubacteriales bacterium
GGACCTGGACTGCGCCAACTGCGCCGCGAAGATGGAGGCGGCCATTCAAAAAATCAGCGGCGTGAAAAGCGCTTCTGTCAACTTCATGGCGCAAAAGCTGACGCTGGAGGCTGCGGACGCGGACTTTGAGCGCGTGCTTGCGGAAGCGGAAAAGGCCGTGCGCCGGGTGGAACCCGGCTGCATGCTGATCAAGTGAGGCCACGGGAGGGCATAAAGATGTCATGCAGGCAAAAAAGGGACCTGGTGCGCATTGCGGCGAGCGCCGTGCTGTTGCTGGCGGGGGTGCTTTGCCCCAATGAAACGGCCCGCCTGATTCTATTGTTGCTGGCCTATCTGGTCGTAGGTCTGGATGTGCTCAAGGAAGCTGGCGAGGGCATTGTGCACGGGCAGGTCTTCGACGAAAACTTCCTCATGTCCATCGCCACCCTTGGCGCGATGGCCGTGGGCGAATATGCCGAAGCCGTGGCGGTGATGCTGCTGTATCATGTCGGCGAGCTGTTTCAGAGCTATGCGGTGGGCAAATCGCGCGCTTCCATCGCCAGCCTGATGGACATCCGTCCCGAAACGGCCAATGTGGAACGCGACGGCGGCGTGATCTCCGTGGACCCGGAAGAGGTGGCGCTGGGCGAGGTATTCGTGGTAAAGGCGGGTGACCGCATTCCCCTGGACGGGGTGGTGCTGGAAGGTTCCTCCTCGTTGGATACGGCGGCGTTGACGGGCGAAAGCCTGCCTCGGGACGTTTCCGCAGGCGATGAGGTGATCAGCGGCTGCATCAACCAGACGGGGCTGTTGCGCGTGCGCGCCACCAAGGTGTACTCCGATTCGACCGTGGCCCGCATCCTGGACCTGGTGGAAAACGCAAGCGACAAAAAGGCCAAAGTGGAAACCTTTATCACCCGCTTCGCACGGGTATATACGCCCGCCGTATGCGCCGCCGCGCTGCTGCTGTTTTTGATTCCTTCGCTGTTCGTGGACGGGCGCTGGGCCGATTGGGGCATGCGCGCGCTTAGCTTTCTGGTGGTAAGTTGCCCGTGCGCGCTGGTCATTTCGGTGCCGTTGAGCTTTTTCGGAGGTATCGGCGGAGCGGGCAAGCACGGCGTTCTGGTCAAGGGCAGCAATTACCTGGAAGCGCTGGCCCAGGCGGATATCGTGGTGTTTGACAAAACCGGCACGCTCACGCGAGGCAGCTTCCACGTGACGGTGGTGCATCCCGACCAGATCAGCGAGGAGGAGCTTTTGCGCATCGCCGCCACAGTGGAAAACGCGTCCGATCATCCCATCGGGCGATCGATCTGTGCGTGCTATCACGGCAGCCCGCTTCTGGACCAGCTCACCGGCGTGCGTGAGCTGCCCGGTCAGGGAATGAGCGCCGTGCTGGAGGGGCAAACCGTCAGCGTGGGCAATGAAAAGCTGATGCGTTCGCTGGGAGTGACGCTGCCTGACTGCCCGCATACCGGCACCGTGGTGCATGTGGCGCGCGAGGGCGTCTACCTGGGGCACATCGTGATCTCCGACCAGATCAAGGAAGGGTCGAAGGAAGCCATTGCCGCCCTGAGGCGCGAGGGCGTGCGCAAAACCGTCATTCTCACCGGCGACAGCCAGGCCGTGGCGGGCGAGGTATCCGCGCGGCTGGACGTGGACGAGGTGCATGCGCAGCTTTTGCCCGCGCAGAAGGTAGAGCAGGTGGAGCGGCTGCTGGCTGAAAAAAAGCCCGGCGGGACGCTGGTGTTTGTGGGCGACGGCATCAACGACGCGCCCGTTCTGACCCGCGCCGACGTGGGCGTGGCCATGGGCGCGCTGGGCAGCGACGCGGCGGTGGAAGCCGCCGACGTGGTGCTCATGGACGACGATCCGCGCAAGCTGGTCACCGCCATCCGCATCAGCCGCCGCACGCTGGCGATCGCCCGGCAGAGCATCGTATTCGCACTGGCGGTAAAGCTGGCTGTATTGGCGCTGGTAGCGGTGGGCACAGCCAACATGTGGTGGGCCGTATTCGCGGATGTCGGCGTGTCGGTACTGGCCATTCTCAACGCCATGCGCGCGCTGCGCGTAAAGGACATATAGTCGTGCATCCCGGCAGGTGAGGGGGCACAGGCGGGCGAAAAGCCCGCCTTTCGGCTTGTCGAAAAAGTCCGCCTGCGGCGGTCTTTTCCGCCAGAAGCTT
>USFL01000426.1 GCA_900553905.1 uncultured Eubacteriales bacterium
TCTTCTGGGGCCCGCCGGGCGTGGGCAAGACCACGCTGGCGCGCATCATCGCGGGGCATACGAAAGCGTCCTTCATCGACTTTTCCGCCGTGACCAGCGGCATCCGTGAGATTCGCGCCGTGATGCAGAAGGCCGAGGAAAACCGGCGTTACGGCGAGCGCACGCTGGTCTTTGTGGATGAAATCCATCGTTTCAACAAGGCTCAGCAGGACGCGTTTCTGCCCTTTGTGGAAAAGGGAAGCATCATTTTGATCGGAGCTACCACGGAGAATCCATCCTTTGAAATCAACGGCGCGCTGCTGTCCCGCTGCCGGGTCTTTGTCCTCCACGCCCTGAGCGAGGAGGATCTGACGTTGCTGCTCCGCCGCGCTCTGGAGGACCCGCGCGGCTTTGGCGGAATGAACGTACAGCTTCCGCCGGACGCGCTGGGCATGATTGCGCGCTTCGCCAATGGCGACGCGCGCGCCGCCCTGTCGGTGCTGGAGATGGCCGTGCTCAACGGCGAAAGCGGCGACGGCTCCGTTCGGGTGAGCATGGAAATGCTGGAGCAGTGCCTGTCGCGCAAATCCCTGCTGTACGATAAAAAGGGCGAGGAGCACTACAACCTGATCTCCGCCCTGCACAAAAGCATGCGCAACTCCGACCCGGACGCGGCGGTGTACTGGCTGGCCCGCATGCTGGAGGCCGGGGAGGACCCGCTTTACGTGGCGCGGCGCGTGGTGCGCTTTGCCAGCGAGGATGTGGGGCTGGCGGACCCGCGAGCGCTGGAGCTGACGGTGGCCGCCTATCAGGCATGCCACTTTCTGGGCATGCCGGAATGCACGGTGCATCTGACGCAGGCGGTGGTCTATCTGTCGCTCGCGCCCAAGTCCAACTCGCTCTACATGGCCTATGAATCCGCCAAGGCCGACGCCCTCAAGCAGCTGGCTGAGCCCGTGCCGCTGGTCATCCGCAACGCCGTGACTCCGCTCATGGCCCACGAGGGCTACGGCAAGGGATACCAGTACGCCCATGACACGCCGGACAAGCTCGCGGCCATGCAGTGCCTGCCGGATTCGCTCAAGGGCAAAACGTATTACCGCCCCACCGAGCAGGGGCTGGAGAGCCGCTTCAAGACGCGGCTGGAGGAAATCCAGGCCTGGCACAGGCGAAACGGCTGACTACTTTGACCGTCGCACCTGCGCGTCATGCACCGCGGGGCCGCTGATCACACGGCCGATATCGTCAAAGCGCGAGCCATGGCAGGGGCATTCCCAGAGGCGGGCATGCGCGTCATAAACCAGCCGGCACCCCATGTGCGGGCATCGGGGCGCCCAATGCCTGGCCGCCAGCCCGCCCGCGTAGCGCCCCGCCAGGCCCAGCAGAAAGCGCGGCGTCACGCCTCCGCGCTGGCCGCCATAGAGGTCGTAGCCCTCACCCGGCAGCCCCAGGATGCGCGCGCTGATGGCTTGCGCCGCCAGCATCGCCCCCACCAGCCCCCGTCCGCCATAGCCGCCCGCCACAAACAGATTGGGCGTTTTCCGGCTGTAGGGGCCGATGAAGGGCAGCCCGTCCGCCGTAAAGCATTCCGCACCGCCGTACACGCCCGCCGGCTCGTCGCAGCCCAGGGCTGGCGCGTATACCTGCCGAAACGTATCCAGCGCCGCATGGTTCTCCCGCGCGCCCACGGGGCCGCCGCCCAGCTGAAATAGCGCGCCCTCAGGCAGGCCGCGCAGGGCATAGCGCCCGTCCGCGGCCAAGTAGATGCCCTCGAACCGCACCGCCGTCTCCAGCGGCAAAAGCCAACCCTGCCGCTGCTGCATTCGCAAGAAATACCAGCCCGGCGTATTGACGATGGGGTATCCCGTGGCAATAATGATGTACGGGGCCTGAATGCTCCCGCGCTCGGTATGAACCATGTTGGTTTCCAGCGACGTGGCGCGCGACCCCTCATGGAGCTTGACCCCGTGGCGCACCGCCTGCGCGGCCACATAGCGCAGAAAGCGCATGGGATGAAGCATGCCCATGTCCCGCACGGTCAGGGCCGATACGGCGGGCAGGGGGCACAGCGACGGCTGGCCTACGGAAGCCGGCAGCCCGGCGCGCATCATGGCCTGCGCCTCCTTCTCCAATAGGCGCGCATCGCCGTCGCTTTCGGCCACCAGCCGCACAT
>USFL01000427.1 GCA_900553905.1 uncultured Eubacteriales bacterium
AGACCCTCATTCTGGGCCGTGGGGCCACGCGCCTGAGCGCGCGGGAATTGTGGCGCGAGCTGGACGCCGAGCGTTCCCATGGCCGGGGGCGGCATCAGACGCCCGGCGCGCAGCGGCGCACGCCGCTTTCCGCGGCGCTTACCGAGGAGCAGTACGCCGCATTGGACCGGCTTAGAAGGCAAAAATAAAGGCAGGTGAGATTCCCATGACCGAACCCCGGAATGGACGCGTCCCGGACGAGCTGGAGCCGGAAGCGGAGTACGGGCGCGAGGAGGCGGACCAGAGCGACGGGCTGGAGATGGACAGCTCCTGGGAAAGCATGCTGGACAAGCGCTTTGCCGACATGGCCGACGAGCAGGTCGTGGGCCTGGCGCAGCAGGGCGACAGCGTGGCCGTGGAGTACCTGCTGAGCAAGTACAAGAACTTCGTGCGCTCCAAAGCGCGCAGCTATTTTCTCATCGGAGCGGACCATGAGGACATCGTGCAGGAGGGCATGATCGGCCTGTTCAAGGCCATCCGCGACTATCAGGCCGAGCGGTTGAGCAGCTTCCGTGCGTTTGCGGAATTGTGCATCACCCGCCAGATCATCACGGCCATCAAGACCGCGACCCGTCAGAAGCATGTGCCCCTCAACAGCTATGTCTCCCTCAACAAGCCCATCTACGACGAGGAGAGCGACCGCACCCTCATGGACGTGATCGTCGAGGGCCGGGCGCAGAACCCGGAGGAACTCATCATCGGACGGGAGAACCTCGTTTCCTTCCGCGATCAGGTGGACCGCGTGCTCAGCGGCCTGGAGCAGGACGTGCTCAACGCCTACCTGGACGGCAAGAGCTATCAGGAGATCGCCGACAAGCTGGGCCGTCATGTCAAATCCATCGACAATGCCCTGCAGCGCGTGAAGCGCAAGATGGAAAAATTCCTGGAGGAGGCCAAATCCCAGGACGACTGAGGCGCGCCGCGCCCGCCGGAAAGGAGCCCCGCTTTGCCCAGCGAGATTACCGATTTTCTAAGCAGCATCACCCTGCCCGACAGCCTTTCTGTGCCCGCCGAGGTCTATGAGCTGATCGCCCAGGCGGCGCGGTACTGGTTTCTGCTGCTGATGGCGATCATCGTGTGGCGCAGCTTTCGCTGGTACCGGCGCGACCGGCGGCAGACCAAAAAGCGCCTGAAGCTGCTGCCGGACGCGGGCTTTGTGGGCGAGATGGTGGTCATCGAGGGAGGCGAGGCGCTCAAGCGGGGACAGGCGCTGCCCGTACCCCGCGAGGGCACGCTGGGCACGCTGCGTACCAACGACCTGTGCGTGCCGGTGGAGGGCGTGGCCCGGCGGCATCTGTGGTTCCGCTTTGACGAGGACGAGGGCCTGCGCGTGGAGCCCATGCGCGGTCAGACCGTCAGCGTGGACGGCGAGCCCTTCAAAAGCCGCCGCGAGCCGCTGTACATGGCCCACGGCTCCCGGCTGTATGTGGGCAAGGCCCAGCTGCGGCTCAGGCTGTTCGCGGGTTTTGAAGGAACGGGCTACGCTCCGCGCCGCGATAGCGAAGTCGCCGCGGCGGACGGACGGAGCGAGCCGCCCGAACAGGCGCAGGCCGCCGCCATGGCGCAGCAGCAGGCCATGCAGCAGTGGATGGCGCAGCAGCAGTACATGATGCAGCAGCAGCTCTGGCAGCAGCAGGCCTATCAGCAATGGCTGATGCAGCAGGCCGCCCTGAGGCAGGCCGCCGGCCAGAACGGGCAGGCGGAGGAAGGCGCGGACGGGGAAGAAGCGGAGCCGCCTGTGCGCGACGACAGCATCTTCATGCGCCCGGCCGGGGAGCGGGCGCCCGCGATGCCGGAGGAGACGGAAGCGGCGGAACCGTCCGGCATGTCGGAAACCACGACGCCGCCTGACGAGGCACAGGGCGCGGATTTGCCCGATGGACCCCGGATGGAGGATGGCGACTGGCCCTATGCGCCCAGCCCGCACAGCGACGCCGACTGGGACGACCTGGCCTATTTCGGCGACGAGATGGACGAGGACCTGACCGATGCCGCCGCCCCGCCCCGCAGCGCCTACGTAGGCCATGACGAGGCCGAGCGCGCCAAGCGCAAGGTATGGGACAAGTACTTCGGGGGAGGGCGCGGACGATGAGCAGACGTTCTCAGGCCCG
>USFL01000428.1 GCA_900553905.1 uncultured Eubacteriales bacterium
AAGGTAGCGGATATAGGCGCGCGTCTGGTGGATGGAGCGGTGTGCATCCCACAGGACGTGGCGCGCCACTTCCGGATCACGGGAATACTCGTACAGGTCCTGCGCGTCGCTCATGCGCACGGGGCGCAGGATGAGCCGCCGGGTGAGCATGGTGGGCAGGCGGCCAAAGACCTCCAGATATGTCTGCATGGCAGGGAAGCCCTTTCTTTCAATAAACAGCGGACATCAGATCACCCGGCTTCCGGGCTGGGCAAAGGGCGGACGGGTCACGCCCAGGACGAGCAGGTACACCCCCAGCGCCAGCAATAGCAACAGCGCTGTCATCAGCAGCCAGAACGCGGGGGAACGACGCGACCGGGACATACAAATCCTCCTTATTTCATTCGCCAATTCTGGAAAAGCCTGAAAAAGTCGGGAACCTTTCCGGCGGATGAATCGTTACTTTTCATGAGGCGTAAAGCGAGCGTCAGGCGTGCAGCTTCTGCCACGCCATCAAAAGGCCCAGCGCGGTCTTGGCGTCGCACAGCTCGCCGCTCATCACGCGGCTGACGGCCTCGGAAAGCGGCATCTTCTCCACGTGCAGAAATTCGTCCGGATCGGGGTGGTCCTCATGCTGGCTCAGCTCCGTGGCCAGGTACAGGCCGATTTGCTCGGTGCAAAAGCCCGGCGTGGTCACCACATGCGTGAGCTTTTCCATCTTCCCGGCGCGCAGGCCCGTTTCCTCCTCCAGCTCGCGGTGCGCGCAGGCGAGGGGGTCCTCCCCGACGTAGTCCAGCTTGCCGGCGGGGATCTCCAGGGTCATCAGATCCACCACCACGCGGTGCTGGCGCACCAGGTACACGTTCCCCTCATCGTCCACGGGCACCACGGCCGCCGCGCCCTTGTGGCGCACCACCTCGCGCAGGGCGGTCTGGCCGTTGGGCAGGCGCACCTGCATGTGGGTTACGTCGATAAGCACGCCGTGAAACATCTCTTTCTCGGACAGGGGAACCTCACGCAGGTCGGGATGATCGCACATAGCGGGTCGCCTCCAAAATATCGTTCCCTTGTGTATTCGCCGCCAGAGTGCCTTCCCCCTTGTGGAAAGAGCAAAAAGGGCGGGGAAAGAACAGCGTATTACTTGTAAAAACTGACCCGCACCGACAGAAACTGCCGCCCCACTTTCCTTGACAGTCGAAATCAAACCCCGTACAATGAGAGTGGCCGCAGGCAACCAGCCGCGGCCCAGCAGGGGAAAACAGGCCTCAGTTGCAACGAAGGAGGATAACCATATGGCAAAGCATATTCCCGGAGCTTTCAGGCGCGTGCTGGCGCTTGCCACCAGCGTGCTGCTCATCGCGGCGCAGCTGGGGCTGCCCGTGGCCGCTCTGGCGCAGGATATCAGCATGCTGCCCACCGTAACGCTGCAGTGGACGGCACCTGCGGACGGAAGCGTGCAGAGCACCACCGTGATGGCGAGCCTCTATGGCGAGCAGGTGGTCTATTGGGCCACCGTGCCAGAAGAGGCGCTACAGACCGGCGTGACCATCGCCGCCATCACCGGGGCGGAGGACCCCTCGGTGGTGACCTATGCGCCCGCCGCCGGCACGCCCGTGAACGGCAATTCCACGGCGGTGGACGGCATTCCGGCCGTCAATATCGAGGTATGGCGCAATGGTGTATTTGAGATTGCCTATCCGCTGTACCTGTCCGTGATTCCCATGCCGCCGTATCAGCCGGCGGGGCCCACCAGCGGTACGGTGCATATCTCCTACAGCTTTGCGGGCGCCGAGGTTTACGGCTTTGACGAGACGGTGCCGGCGGAGGGGCGCAGCTTCGCCCCGGACGCATCGCTGGTACCGGCCGGCTACGAGCTTGTCAGCACGGGCGAAGTGCTTGTGAAGCTCAATCCCGACGGCACCACCAGCCCCAATCCCGTGGTCTTTGAGGTGCAGCAGAGCGCGCCGCAGGTCGTCAACTCGACGGTGACGTTCCATCATCTCGACGAAGTGACCGGCCAGCAGATCACCGGCGACACCTGGGAGGATCTGGCCCCCGAAACCTACAGCGCTTCCACCTATCAGCAGGCGGTGGAGGGATACACCTATTCATACGCCAGCCCCGACCCCTTTACCGTGGACGGCATGGGCACGCCCGTCGAGGTGACGC
>USFL01000429.1 GCA_900553905.1 uncultured Eubacteriales bacterium
TGGCGACGGCCACGCAGTCCAGGCTGTTGACGTAGAGGAGCGGCTCGCCCACGTTGACGTCGGCGAAGGAACGGGCGTACACCATGATGTTTTTGTACAGCGTGCGCGTATCGTTGGTAATGGTCACCTCCGCGCGGCTGCCATGCGTAAGGCCCAGCTTCAAAAACAGCTCACGCGGGATGTTGGTCCACAGCGATCCGAAGCGCACGTCCAGCACGTCGATGGTGCCGCTGACGCAGTCGCCCTCCATGGCAGCCTCCACCACAGGCAGCTCGATCACGCTGTCCGGCGGAACCTCAGGCCCCACCTGCTCAAAGGTGATGGCCCCGCTGGCCAGACGCGCGCCGGTGTAGGCGTAGATGTCGCGCCCATGGAAGGTATAGCTCTCACCGGAATTGGGCAGGCGGTTGACCGATTCATCAATCACGCGGGCTTCGGCGATGCCGCAGATGCGCTTGACGTGCGTAAGGGTGCCGTTGTCGGGGGTGATCACATACTGTCCGGTCAGGGTGCGCACCGCGATGGAGCGCCTGGTAGAGCCCACGCCGGGGTCCACTACGCTGACAAACACGCTGCCCTCCGGCCAGTAGCTCACCGTCTGAATCAGCCGGTAGCTGGCCTCCCAGATGTCATACTGGGGGATGTCATGCGTAAGATCGAACACGCGCAGCTCCGGGCACACGTTCTCCGCCACGCCGTACATGGCGCATACCGCCCCGTCGGCATATCCAAAGTCAGATTGCAGGATCATCGGCTGCATAAAAAGCCCTCCCGTTCCAGATGATGCACACGCGACAGGCCAAGTATACCCGTGGCACATGGGCTTGTCAACTGCTATTTTGCGCTATCTTTTGATATCGTAGTTCATGTTCATCAGGTTGCGGATGCCGCCGGCGTCGTCGATGAGGTTGGCGTCGCCGTGGATGGTGTGCTTGAGCACACTGCTGGCCACCGCAAAGTTGAGCATGTCCAGCGGACGGTCCCCGTGCAGCATCGCGTAAATGAGCCCGCTTGCAAAGGCGTCGCCCCCGCCCACGCGGTCCAGAATGGTGAAGGTGAACAGGCGGCTTTCAAACGTGTGACCCTCGTACCACATGAAAGCCTTCAGGCTGTTCTCGCTGCCGCTGTGGACATAGCGCACATGACGCGCGATCACGCGCAGGTTGGGATAGCGCGCCACAAACGCCTGAAAGATTCGGTCCTGCTGCTCATAGGTGGGCTGCAGGGATACGCCGTCCTTCACATCGCCTTTGCTATGATCGCTCTCGTCGCGCCACAGATGATAGGGTTCGATGCCCAGCAGCACATCGATATAGGGCAGGCACAGGGTGCAGAAGTCCCGCGCCTGCTCCCATGTCCACAGTGAGCTTCGGAAATTGCCGTCAAAGCTGATGGTCATCCCCTTGGCGCGGGCGGCTTTCAGGCTGCTGAGCACCAGCTGCCGGCAATTGGGCGCCAGGGCGGGCGTGATGCCGCTTAAATGCAGCCAGTCAAAGCCATCCAGCAGCTCATCCAGGTCCAGGCCGGAGAAATCGTATTCCGTGATGGCGCTGTGCTTGCGGTCATAGATGACCTCGCTGGAACGAATGCCATAGCCCGTCTCCAGATAGTAGGTGCCCAGCCGGTGGGTGGGCGTCTGCTCGGGAGTGGAGAGGATCATGGGCGTACAGTCCACGTCATTGCTGCGCAACCAGCGCACGGCACTCTTGCCCAGGCTGTTGTCGGGCACCACGCTGAAAAACGTGCTGTCCACCCCCAGATTGGCCAGGGCCAGGGCGATATTCGCCTCACTTCCGCCATAGCTGGCCTCAAACATGGACGCTACGCGGATTTTGTCATAGTTGGGCGGAGTCAGGCGCAGCATGATTTCCCCAATGGTGATAAACTTTTTGCCGCCGGCGGCGAGCAATGGGTTGTGATGGTCCACCGTGTATGACCTCCTTTGCCTCTAAGGGCAGGGTATCTCATGGCCGCCGGAATCATTGTAGCCTGTTTCCTGCCATTTTTCAACGGCAATCGCGCTGCGGCATCGCTTTGCCGGCAGATTCTGCGGGCAGGGATTGCTTCCTTTTTTGTCTTGCCTGTGCTATAATAAACCAAAGGTGCAAAAAAACTGAACAGGAGGTCACCC
>USFL01000430.1 GCA_900553905.1 uncultured Eubacteriales bacterium
GCCAAATCCCACCGCCGTGGGCGTTTGTCCCACCGCGTGCGAAAATCCCTCAAAAAGCCCCCAAAACCCTTAAAAACGCCCAAAAAGCCCCTGCTGCCTCGCAGGGGCTTTTGGACCTGTTCCGCTTATGAAAGATTGTTTTTCTTTTGTTTCGAGGCGTGCGGAGGGTTATTCCTCGCTCTCCAGCAGGCCCAGAATCAGGTCGGCGCTCACGCGGTAGAATCCGCACAGCGTGATGAGATGGCGCAGGGGCAGCTCGTTGATTCCGTTTTCATACCGGGAATAAACCTGCTGCGTGGTGCCCAACACCAGCGCCACGTCGGATTGCTTCAAATCCTGTCCTTCACGCAATTCACGCAATTTTTCATAATACGGTTTCATTGGTATGCACCTCTTGTAGGAGAAGATGATCGCGCAATTTTGTACCATCATTATACGTGAAATCTTTTCCCAGTGCAAGCCAATCTACTATTTTTTTGCAGCCCTTCCCATTTACTCCCGCTCCATGATCATCACCCGCACGCCGGGCAGGAGCTGGCTAAGTGTCTCCGCGATGCCGCGGGCGCGCTCGCCGCCGCCCATGACGACGTGGCGCGCGCCGCACTCGTTGGCGTAGTTGGCGATGGCGGCGACGGGCGCCTTCGAGGTGAGCACGCACATTTCGGCCCCGGCCTCGCCGGAGAGGGCGTAGAGGTAATCGAGGGCCTGCGCGTTGATGGCGGGCTCGCCGATGGGGGCCGCGTCGGGGTTGACCACATGCAGCACCTTGACCGGCCTCCCCTCGCGCAGCGCCAGATCGACGCCCTCGCGGATGAGCCGCGCGCACGCATGCTGGAGCGTCACCAGCACCAAAACCGGTTCCTTTTCCAAACTCCCCGCCCCCTTGTCTTTCGTCGTTTCCGCCCACAAGCCGGACGCGCAGCCTACCAGCCGCGCGCCGCTATTATTTTTTTCACGCAACCCGGCCGCGCGCCGCAGTCCCCGCGCTCCCGCGCTCCAACCGCCCCGCGCAGCCCTGAACACTCATCCGCGCAGCCCCACGGCCGTCCCCCTACGCCTCCCGGATCCCGCAAACCATCTTGTCGTTGCTCTCCACGCGCACGCGCGTGCCGATGGGCATGGCGGGCGCGGGCTTTTCGGCGTCGTAGTACAGCAGGCGGTCGTCCTCCTCCTCGCCGCTGCCGAGGTTGACCATCATGGCGTGGCACCAGAGGCCGTCGCGCTCGCACACCTCGGGGGAAAACCGCGTCAGGATGCCCACGGTTTCGCGCTTGCGGCCGCGCAGCATCAGCCCGACGTGGCGCAGGTAATCGCGCGCGGGCTTGGCCCACACGCCAAACAGGAACAGGAACGCGCCGCCGCCGAGGATGGTCAGCGCGGCGGTAGCCATCCAGAGCGTGTCGCTGCGCTGCATGAGCCCCACGATAAACAGCGCGATGCCCGCCGCCAGCCCCAGGGCCAGCGGCGCCAGCGCGATGCCGAGCCGTTTTTTCCACAGACGGCGCGCGAGCGCCTCGTCCTCAGCCGTGTACATGCCGCCTCACCTTTCGTCCCTGGTGTGGATGTGCTGCATCAGCTTGATGGTCACGAAGAACAGCGTCAGCACCACAAACACGCCCGCCAGGCCGCAGACGGTGGTGATGAGGCCCTTGGTCAGCAGGCTCATGCCCGCGAGATTTTCCATGGCGATGTCCTCCTTTTTACCAGATGCCGCCCAGCAGCATGCTCACCAGCGAGATGACCATGCCGCCCGCGACGATGGAGCCCAGCTGGCCGGACACGTTGGCGCTGATGGACTGCATCAGGATAAAGTTGTAGGGGTCCTCCTCCTTGGCCATCTTCTGGATGACGCGGGCGCTCATGGGGAACGCGCTGATACCGGCCGCGCCGACCATGGGGTTGATCTTCTTTTTGCGGAAGATGTTGAGCACCTTGGCAAACAGCACGCCGCCCGCCGTGTCGAAGATGAACGCGAACAGGCCCAGCGCGAGGATGAGCAGCGTATCCACCCGCAGGAACTTGTCGGCGACCATCGTGCCGCCGATGGTGATGCCCAGCAGAATCGTCACCAGATTGGCCAGCTCGTTCTGGGCGGTCTTGCTCAGGCGGTCCAGCACGCCGCACTCGC
>USFL01000431.1 GCA_900553905.1 uncultured Eubacteriales bacterium
GTGGCGATTCAGTACACCGACAGCTACACCGAAAACGTGTTTTCCTACGTCAACAACATCCCCACCGCCGAGGGCGGCACGCACGAGACGGGCTTCAAGGCCGCCTACACCAAGGTGATGAACGACTTCGCGCGAAGGCTGGGCGCGCTCAAGGACAAGGACGCGAATTTGAGCGGTGACGACTTCCGCGAGGGCATGACCGCCGTGATGCTGGCGATGGTGAAAAACCCGCAGTTTGAGGGCCAGACCAAGGGCAAGCTTGGCAACACCGAGGTGCGCCCGCTGGTGGAGGCGATCCTGACCCAGCAGCTGACGGCGTATTTCGAGGACCTCAAGCATCAGGACCTGGCCCAGCAGATCATCGAAAAGGCGGTGCGGGCGGCGCGCGTGCGCGAGGCCGCGCGCAAGGCCCGCGACGTGGCGCGCACCAAGAGCGCGCTGGAGGCCGCGCCGCTGGTGGGAAAGCTGTCCAGCTGCACGGGGCGAAAGCCGGAACAGAACGAACTGTTCATCGTGGAGGGCGACAGCGCGGGCGGCAGCGCCAAGCAGGGGCGCGACCGGCGGTTTCAGGCGATTCTGCCGCTGCGCGGAAAGCCGCTCAACGCCGAGAAAAAGCGCCTCGATCAGGTGCTTGGCAACGAGGAGTTCCGCTCCATCATCACGGCGCTGGGAACGAACATCGACGAGAATTTCTCTCTGGCGGGGCTTAAGTACCACAAGGTCATCATCCTCTCGGACGCCGACCAGGACGGCGCGCACATCCGCGCCATTCTGCTGACCTTCTTCTACCGCTACATGAAGGAGCTCATCACCGAGGGGCATGTGTACATCGGCATGCCGCCGCTCTACAAGGTACAAAGGGGGAACAAGGTCCAGTACGCCTACGACGACGCGGAGCTTCGAAAGCTCACCCGCGGCCAGACCAAGGGCTACGCCCTCCAGCGCTACAAGGGCCTTGGCGAGATGAACCCCGAGCAGCTCTGGCAGACCACCATGGACCCCGAACAGCGAAAGCTCATGCGGGTGAGCATCGAGGACGCGGCGCAGGCCGAGCGGCTGGTCACCATCCTCATGGGGGACAAGGTGGAGCCGCGCCGGCAGTACATCAGCCAGCACGCCAACTTTAACCGCGAGGACAGCTTCGAGGCCATCAGCGACCATGCCGCGGAAGGGAGGGAAAGCCGTTGAGCCGCAGGCAGGACGACCGTCCGCCCATCGGGGTGGACCACAACATCATCGTATCGCCCATGGAGGAGGTCATGCACAACAGCATGATCCCCTACGCCGAGCACGTCATCATGGAGCGCGCCGTCCCCCGCGTGGAGGACGGGCTCAAGCCCGTGCAGCGGCGCATCCTCTTTACCATGAACGAGCTGGCCATCGGCCCCGACACGCCCCACCGCAAGTGCGCGCGCATCGTGGGCGACTGTCTGGGTAAATATCACCCGCACGGCGACAGCTCGGTCTACGAGGCGCTGGTGCGCATGGCGCAGGATTTCAGCATGCGCGCGCCGCTGGTGGACGGCCACGGGAACTTCGGCAGCGTGGACGGCGACGGCGCCGCCGCCATGCGCTACACCGAGGCGCGCATGACCCCGCTGGCGGTGGAGATGCTGCGCGACATCGACAAGGATACCGTGCCCTTCCGGCTCAACTTCGACGACACCCTCAAGGAGCCGGACATGCTGCCCGCGAGCTTCCCAAACCTGCTGGTCAACGGGGCGAGCGGCATCGCCGTGGGCCTTGCGACCAACATCCCGCCGCACAACCTGCGCGAGATCATCGAGGCCACGGCGGCCCAGATCGACAACCCGGATATTTCGCTGGACGAACTAATGAAGCTGGCGCCGGGGCCGGACTTTCCCACCGGGGGCGTGCTCATCGACACGCCGGAGCTGCGCGCCGCCTACGAGACGGGGCGCGGAAAGCTCACGCTGCGCGCCCGCACGCACATCGAGGACGGGCCCGCCGGGCGAAAGCTGATCGTCATCACCGAGATTCCCTATCAGGTGAACAAGGCGGCGATGCTGGAGAAGATCCTCAAGCTCAGCGAGGAGAAAAAGGCCGCGCTGGGCTGCATCTACGACATCCGCGACGAGAGCGACCGCACCGGCATGCGCGC
>USFL01000432.1 GCA_900553905.1 uncultured Eubacteriales bacterium
CCAGGACGATGCCGTGCCTGCGCGCGGGGTCACCGCAGACCGCCACGGGTACCTCCCGCAGGTCCGGCCGGTGCAGGCAGGCCACGGAGGCATAGAAGTTATTTAAATCTGCGTGCAGAATGACCTTTGCCATGCCAATCGCCTCAACAGCGCAAAATACGAACGTATGTTCTATTTCATTATACGAACATATGTTCTAAAAATCAACCGCCAGATGTAGCGCACCTGTCTTTGCGGCACACCATCCCTGGCGGGCGCATAGGATGACGTGGGCGGTCCGGGAAAAGCGCGGCGGCGTTTTACAATCCGCCCGCTTCATGATATGATAACAAAGCAGGGCCGCCTTCGGAGTGTGAAAGCATGAAACGAGGCGATATATACATGGCCGAGCTGGACCCCGTGGTCGGAAGCGAGCAGGGAGGAACGCGTCCAGTGGCCATCATTCAAAACGATATGGGAAACCTGCATTCGCCCACGGTGATTGCGGTGCCGCTGACGGGCAGTACCGGCAAGCCGGCGCTGCCCACGCATGTGCACATCCCGCGGGGAGAGGGCGGGCTGTGGCGCGAGTCCATCGTGCTGTGCGAACAGGTGCGCACCCTGGAAAAAACCCGCCTCAGGCGGCGTCTGGGCGCGCTGGCGCCGGAGAGCATGCGCCGCGTGGAGCGGGCGCTGGGCGTGTCGCTGGATATGACCTGCGAGGACGATGCACAATAGAAAAAGGGCGGCTCCCGTCAAGGGGGCCGCCCAGCAAAACCAAAGGAGATCCCATGAGAAAAAACCTGTTGAAAAACGAGCATCTTGCTTCCACCGTGCAGATCGTGCTGGGCTGCGCTCTGGGCGCGCTGGCCTACCCGCTGTTTCTGGTGCCCAACCATATCGCGCCGGGCGGCCTGACCGGCCTGGCTACGGTGCTGAACTATTTGTTCCACTGGCCCGTGGGCACAACCAGCCTGCTGATGAACATACCGCTGTTCATCATCGGCTACCGGGCGATGGGGCGGGTATTTGTGATCCGGTCGCTGGTGGCGACGGTGCTTTTCTCGGTCCTGATCGACCTGATCCCGCTGCCGCCCATGACGCAGCAGCCCCTGCTGGGAGCGGTGTTCGGCGGGGTGCTGCTGGGCGCAGGTCTGGGGCTCATCCTGCGCGGCGGCGCGACCACGGGCGGCACGGATATGGCGGCCCGCATGATTCACAACCGCTTTCAGCACATCTCGGTGGGGGCCATTCTGTTTCTCATTGACTGCTGCGTGGTGCTGATGGCCGGTTTCTTCATCGAGGCGGAATATGCCCTCTACGCGTTTGCCTCCCTGTATGCCTCCAGCAGGCTGATTGATGTGGTAATGGTGGGCCTCGCCCGCGAAAAGGCCTGCTACATCATCTCCACCCAGCATGAGCGGGTGAAGCAGGAAATTATGCAGAAGCTGGACCGGGGGGTAACGGTGCTCCGCGCCGAGGGCGGCTACAGCGGACAGGAACGCCCGGTGCTGCTGTGCGTCCTGAGCGCGCAGGAGATGGGACGGCTCAAGGCCATCGTGCGGGAGGCGGATGAGAACGCATTCCTTTTCATCAGCGATGCGCACGAGGTGCTGGGCGAAGGCTTCCGAAGGCTGATGGAATAGACGAAACCGCCGCGGGGCAAGAACGCTCCCGCGGCGGTTTCGTCTTTATGCATGCCATGGTCAGGACGCAACGGCCTCATCAAAAGCCTCGAAGAAATCCGGGCAGCTCCACGTGCCGCAGGCGCTGACGGATTCATCGCTGACCAGCAGCTGCAGCGTGAGCCCGTTTTTCAGACCGATAAGCAGGGAACCGGAGCCGCTCATGGCCGTGCTCTGATAGTCGGCATAATCCACCAGAATCTGCATCAGCTGCTGGGCGGTGGCTACGTCGGATATACGGCCCGTGCCCGCCAGATCCATCCACTCCACGTCGGCGGGGTCGCACAGGGTATCGGCCAGGGTCTCGGAGCCGATAATGGCGGTGCCCGCATAGCTTACGCGCTGGAACACGCGCGTGCTTCCGTCCACCTGAGCCGCCACCAGGGCGCCGCTCATGCCGGAAATGGCATAGACCGTCTCCCCGCGGGCCACCACGTTGCTCACCATGCCGCTGGT
>USFL01000433.1 GCA_900553905.1 uncultured Eubacteriales bacterium
ATTATACTACGGGTTCCATAACGGCGCAAGAGGAAAATGCATTTCTTTTGCTCAATCAGGACCGGGCCGCAAACGGCCGTTCCGCGCTTGAGCTGGACCCGGCGCTGTGCGATCTGGCCCGGCTGAAAAGCCGCGATATGTACCTGAACAATTACTTCTCTCACACCTCGCCCACCTATGGCAGCGCTGCGCAGATGCTGTCCGCCTACGGCTACGCCTTCACCTCCGTGGGGGAGAATATCGCCCACCATGCAACGGTTGAAAAGGCTCAGGCCGCTTTCATGAGCAGCTCCGGCCACAGGCAGAACATCCTGGGTTCCCAATGGACCAAGGTAGGTATCGGGGTCTGGGAGGACAGTCAGGGCTTTGTCTATGTGACCCAGCTCTTTGTGCGCTGATTTAAGCAAACGAAAAGCCGCTGTCCACCATCATCGGGACAGCGGCTATTTCCGCGCGGTTCAGCGCACGCGGCACCTGCGCGACATGGGAATGCTTCTTCCCGGCCCGGCATAGGCCGGGCGGGCCCATTGTCTGTAGGGGTTCATGCTCACGCCCGCCGCCCTGAGCACGCCCCGGCCCGCCATGCTGCCCCGCGGGCGCACGTACGTACTCAACGCCATAGGCTGACCACCGGCGATTCCCTCCTGCGGTACGGGCCGGAAGGTTTCGTCGCTCGGGCTGGTAAGCCGGTCCGAAAAGCGCGCCTCGGTCAGAACGCTCCGTCTGGGCAGGGCCGGCAGCAACACGGCCTCGCTGATTTGCAGCGCCGGACGCATCCATAGATAGCTCTGCATCATACCACTCCTTTCCATCTGCCATGGGCTGGCTATTGCATGGTATGCGGCAGGCGAAACACGGGTGCGAAGGGTTACTCTCCCTCCCTTTCGTCCGTTTCCATCCGTTCGCCCACATGGGCAAGCAGCGCATCTTTTCCCGTCATATCCTCGCTGGAAAAGGCGATCACTTCCCAGGGCTGCACCAGCAGCGCGCGGCAAACGGGCGCGATATGCTTCATGCGCGCGCCCCGGCTGATCTTGTCGGCTTTTGTGGCCACCACGGTGAAGGGGATGCCCGTCTGGCGGAAATACTGCGCCATGGCTACGTCGTCGCGCGTGGGCTCATGGCGGATATCCACCAGAAGCAGCACATGCCTAAGCAGCGTGCTGTCCTGGAAATAGCCGTCCATCATTTCGCCCCAGCGCTGCTTTTCGGCCTGGTTCACCTTGGCAAAGCCGTAACCGGGAAGGTCCACCAGATGAAAGGCCCCATTGATGAGAAAGATGTTGATCAGCCGCGTTTTGCCGGGGGTGGCGCTGGTCTTGCACAGCTTTTTGCGGGCGCACAGCGCGTTGATGAGCGAGCTTTTGCCCACGTTGCTCTTTCCCACCACCGCAAGCTGGGGAAGCGTGACCAGCGATTCCTCGCGGTATTGGGCCAGGCTGGTGACGAAGCTCGCGGTTTTGATTTCCATCATTATACTCCTTTGTACATGCCGGGCTTGGCCGGCTGCGGGGCAGTCAGGGGCAGCTCGAGCGGCGCGTCGGCGATGACCGGCGGCTCGCACACCAGCGCAGCGCGGATCACCTCCGCCACATCGTCCACGGGCCGGATGTCGATGCGCTCGCGCACGGCGGGCGATACGTCCTCCAGATCCTTGAGGTTTTCGCGGGGGATGAGCACCGTGCGCACGCCCGCACGGTACGCCGCCATCAGCTTTTCCTTCAGGCCGCCGATGGGCAGCACCCGTCCGCGCAGGGTGATTTCACCCGTCATGGCCACGCTCTGGCGAACGGGGATGGAGGTCAGCGCGCTGACCAGCGCCGTCACCAGCGTCACGCCTGCGCTGGGGCCGTCCTTGGGCACCGCGCCCTCCGGCACATGGATGTGAATGTCGTTCTGCTTGAAGAAGTCGGCCGGAATCCCCCACGGGTCGCAATGAGCGCGCACCCAGGACAGCGCCGCCTTGGCGCTCTCCTGCATCACGTCGCCCAGCTTGCCCGTCAGCTGCAGCACGCCGGTTCCCTTGAGCACGGCGCATTCCACGCTGAGCATCTCGCCGCCCACGCTGGTATAGGCCAGTCCGTTGACGACGCCCTCGCGATTTTCCTT
>USFL01000434.1 GCA_900553905.1 uncultured Eubacteriales bacterium
TAAAGCTGTACAGGTAGTTTGCAAAGCTGCCGAACTGGCGCTGAATCTCCAGAAAACAGCGTGCGTTGATCACCGCCGCCTCGATTTTGCGCCGGCAGCGCACGATGCCCGCATCCTTCAGCAGCTCCCCGACCTTATCTTCGCCATACGCCGCAATTTTATGCGGGTCAAAGCCGTCGAATGCGCGGCGGAAGTTCTCCCTCTTGCTGAGGATAACCTGCCAGGAAAGCCCCGCCTGAAATGCCTCCAGCAGCAGCATCTCGTAGAGCCGTCCGTCGTCGCGCGTGGGCACGCCCCACTCCGTATCGTGATATGCCTGCATCAGCGGGCTTTTGGCCCATGCGCAGCGCGGTTTATCCTGCTGCATTTTTTCTCTCCCTCTCATCTCTGTGCCAGCGGTCCGTCATCCAAAGGGCGATGGTTTTCGCATCCCGTGCCATCCCTTCAAACAGATGTGCTCTGACCGCACCTGCCAGCACCACCATCACGATGGGGCCCAGAATCAGCCCTGGCACGCCGCCCAGCCGCATGCCCACAAACATGCCGATCAGCGAAGCCAGGGGCGACACGCCCAGATTGGTGCCCAGGAGCGCCGGCTCCGTGACGCGGCGCAGAAGCGAATATCCCCCATACAGTCCCAGTACCAGCCAACCGTTCTGAGGCGCGCCCACCACGAAGCACACCAGACCCCAGGGGATATACAGCACGCCGCAGCCGAACTGGGGAATCAGCTCCAGAAGCGCCGCCGCAAAGCCGATCAGAAAGGCGTATTCAAAGCCCACCGCCTCGAAAAACACCCATGCGATCAGCAGCGTCAGCAGCGAAAAGAGCAGCTGCACCCGGATATAGCCCGCCAGCCCCTGTCCTGCCGACTGTCGGAGCAGCCGGATGGAGCGTTCACCGCCAAAGAGACTCCGTCCGGACAGAAACCTGCGCCATTTTTCATAGCGGTTGGTGATGAAGATCACGGCCAGCAGCAGAAAATTGGCATATACAAAAGCATACGGCAGGCTGGCAACCACCGAGAGCGCACCGTTTACCACATTTCCCGCAAACTGCATGCCCGCTTCCGACAGTGACTGAAACGCGCTGTTAAGCGATGTGCGAAGGGTATTGCCAATGGCGCTGGGCAAGGTCTGCGCCATGTCCAGAAGCCGTTCCGACGCGGTGCGCAGCATATCCACCACGCCCGTCACCACGCCCGGTGTGGCCACCGTGAGCTGCACCACCACAAATGAACAGATCCAGTATACCAGCCACAGCGCCGCAAGGACCGCCAGCGCCACCCACAGGCCCACCGCCACTCCGCGCCGCATATGCAGCTTTTCCTGCGTCAGGGCGATCAGCGGGCGGAGCAGGGCCGCCACCGCCAGCCCGATCAAAAAGGGCGAAAACAGGTCCCACAGCACCGGCAGCAGCACCGTCAAGAATACCGCCGCCAGCGCCATGAACACCCCGCGCCAAAGCATGCGCTCCACGGCGCACCGAATCGACTGTCTCCCGGTCATGGCCGCATCGCCTCAGAAATGGCCGCCGCCACCGCCGTGATGGCCGCCGCCGACACTGGTGTGCACACCGCTGCCGCCGCCGTGGTATCCCCCGCCCCCGGAGGAGCGCGGCGGGTCGGGCTTGCGGGCCTGGGTCGTGGTGGTGCGGATGTAATCATCCACCCGCCCGGTGATGGTCAGGTCGCAGTTTTCGCGGAAGTTGTAGCTGTAGGTACTGCCCTTGAGGCGGTAGCTGCGCTTGACGAGAGTCACAAACGCCAGGCCAGCGGCCGCGGCCACGGCGGCGCACACCGCCGCTTCCGCGGTGGTGAGGGCCTTTTTCCGCGCGGTCAGCATCTCACCGGTGAGAATGTCGTAGCGGTACTGGCCCTCGGGAATTCCATCCCGCAGGTAGCCGCGCACGCGCTCCATGATTTCCTCCGCGGCGCCCACATAGTCGCCCTGCGCCAGCAGGCTCTGGCTGCCACCGGTGGCCGCATCAATGCGCGAGCCGGTCAGGTAGTCGATCATCTGGCCGCGGGTATAGATGTACTGATAACGGTTGTACATGTCGATGTAGTACAGAACGCCGCTGTCCTCGCTGTCCAGACCAAAGTTGC
>USFL01000435.1 GCA_900553905.1 uncultured Eubacteriales bacterium
GACGGCAGCCCCATCACCGTGGATGACAACGCCGTGTGCATCTACCGCATGAGCGGCGGAGCCGTTGGCACCATGACCGCCTCCTGGACCAACTACGGCCCGGAGGACAACTCGACCGTCATCAACGGCACCGAGGGCGTGCTGCGCATCTATGATGACCCGGCGCATACGCTGGTGCTCATCCACCGCGACGGGACCGTCGAGAACTATGACGTGGACCAGATTCAGACCAACGACAACCAGACCAAGTCCGGCATCATCGACCTGTTCGTGGACTGCCTGAACGACCCGTCCCGCGAGGGCATCAGCGCCGAAAGCGTGTTGCCCGCCATGCGCGCGGTGTTCGCCAGCATCGAATCGTCCGAGACGGGCCGCGCCGTGCGGGTCAACGGGTGAGGGGTGCAGCCATGGAAAAGCGCATCATCGCGGTCAACTCCAACTGCTATCACGGCTACTCCATCGAGCAGGCCATCGACGGCATCCGCCGCGCGGGCTTTCACTACATCGAGCTGACGGCCACCAAGGGCTGGACCGAGCATGTCTTTCCCGACATGCCCTTCGAGCGCCTGCTCGCCATCCGGGACGAGCTGGAAGCGGCGCAGATCCGTCCCTTCGCCATGAGCGGGCACTGCAACCTCATGGACCCGGAGCGCATCCCGGACTTTGTGAAGAACATCCGCCTGGCCGCGTTCTTCGGCTGCGACTACATCGTCTCCTCCATCGGAGAGGCGCACCTCAAGGACAACGCCGTCGCGGACAATCCCACCGTGGCGGAAAGCATCCGCACGCTGGTCCCCCATCTGGAGCGCTACGGGCTGACGCTGGTTTTGGAAACGCACGGGCATGACCATGGCACGGGCGCGGTGCTGTCCGACATCGTGCGGCTCGTCGGGTCCGACCGGGTCAAAATCAACTACGACACCGCCAACGTCATCTTCTACGGCCGGGTGGACCCTGTGGCCGACCTGCGCGCCTGCGTGAACGATGTGGCCTACGTCCACCTCAAGGACAAGGCCGGCGCGGCGGACGTATGGGACTTCCCGGCGCTGGGCAAGGGCTGGGTGGATTTCCCCGGCATCTTCCGCACGCTGGAGGAGGCGGGCGATACAAGCCCCTTCAGCATCGAGATCGAGTTCACCCAGGCAGGCCCCCGGGACCTGGCGGAAATCGACCGGGCCGTGCAGGACAGCGCGGACTATCTGCGCGCGCACGGCTTTGAGCTCTAAGGAGGCACGGACATGAGGATCGCGCTGGTGGGCCTTGGCGGCATGGGCAGCACGCACTATCTCAACTATCTTCATATTCCGGACGCGCAGGTCGTGGCAGCGGTGGGGCAGGGCGAGAAGGACCGCGCCCGCGCCGCGGAATGGGGCCTGCCCCTGTATGCCACGCTGACGGAGCTGTGCGCCTCGGAGCAGGTGGAGCTGGCGGATATCTGCGTGCCCACCTATCTGCACAAGGCGCTGGCGCTGGAGGCGTTCGGGCTCGGGCTGCACGTGATCACCGAGAAGCCCGCCGCGCTGTCCCTGGCGGACGCGCAAGAGATGTACGAGGCGGCGGACCGCGCGGAAAAGCAGCTGTATGTGGCACAGGTATTGCAGTTCACCCGCGAGGTGGAGACGCTGCATGAGGTGATCCGGGATGAGCGGTACGGCAAGCCTCTCGACGCCTGCTTTGAGCGCCTGTCCGCGCGCCCCGGCTGGGTGCAGGGAGGCTGGCTGTTCCAGAAGGAAAAGAGCGGCCTTTTGCCCTTTGATTTGCACATCCATGACCTGGACATGATGGTCAGCGCGTTCGGAGAGCCTCAAAGCATGGACTATACCAGCTGCGGCGGCCCGGACGCGCCCTGCCGGGAGCAGTACCGCTTCCGCTACGCCTTTGCAGGCGGGATCACCGCCAGCGCCGAAGCCGCATGGTTCAACGCCTGTCTGCCCTTCACGGCCCGCTGGCGCGTGTACTTCGAGCGCGGGCTGCTGGTGTGCGACGGCGGCCTGACCGGCTACGGCGCGGACGGCACGGTGACGGTCTTTGACGTGGAGGACCCCGTGAAGGTGGAATGCGGCGCCAACCTGCCGCCCAGCGGCTGGTT
>USFL01000436.1 GCA_900553905.1 uncultured Eubacteriales bacterium
GCCTGCGCGGCGTGTGTGGAGCCGTCAGCGGCATGGCCATGGTCTACGGCATGCTACGCGGCTACGACCGGCCGGAGGAAAAAGAGGGCAAGAAGGCCGAGTACGCCGCTATCCAGCGCATGGCCGGGCGCTTCCGCGAGGCGGAGACAGCCATCGACTGCCGGCCGCTGCTGGAGCGCGCGGGCATCGACCCGTCCAATATGCCCAGCGAGCGCGACCCCGAATACTACGCAAAGCGCCCCTGCCCGCGCCTGGTGCGGGAAGCCGCGGCGATTCTGGCCGACGAGCTTAACGCGTAAGGCTTGAAAAAACTGATAAAAACGCCCCCGGACCCACTCATGTGGTCCGGGGGCGTATCAGTTTGCCGACTGGGGCGGCTTAGAGCCGCACCACGCCTTTGCGGAGGATGATGTTGCCATACAGCGCGGTTTCGCCCGTCTGCACCACCGCATACGCCGCGCGGGCGCGGTCCATGAAGGCGTCATGCTCCATCTTTTCCATGCGCGCGCCGGGTAGGTCCATGTCCGCCGCCTGCTGAAACCGTTCCCAGATGGGCGCGACGTTGCCGGGGAACATCCCGTCGGGCACCGCCATCACGCACAGGGGTGCGTCCACGAAGTCATCCAGCGGGAACAGGGGCATCAGCGCCGCCATCACCTCGGCGCCGCCGTGGCCGTCCATGCGCACGCAGCGCTTGCCGATGGAGGCGGCGGGGAAGTTGCCGTCGGCCAGGACCAGCTCGTCGCCGTGGCCCATTTCGGCGATGATCTTGAGCAGTTCGGGGGTCAGAATGGGGGAAATCCCTTTCAGCATATCCTATCCCTCTTTTCGGTTTGTTGCACGGCGCGCAGGCCCCGGTCCTTTGCAAAGGGCTGCCCCACGCGGGGGAAAAGGGTTTCCCGCCGCCGGAGCAGCCCGCTGTGTGCCAAAAAGTCTTAGTGGATTAGATCCTGGTAGAACTCGTAGGCTTCCTTGTCGGTGAAGCCCTCGTGCACGATCTTGCGGATGGCCTGCGCCATTTCCGCGCTGTGCTCGCTCTGGAAGATGTTGCGGCCCATGTCCAGACCGCGCGCGCCGCCCTGAATGCTGCGGTAGGCCAGCGTGAGGGCCTCGGCTTCGGGCAGCTTCTTGCCGCCGGCGACCACGATGGGCACCGGGCAGGCCGCCACGATCTCTTCAAAGTTGTCGCAGTAGTAGGTCTTGACCAGCTGCACGCCCATCTCGGCCACGATGCGGGTGGCGAGCTTGAAGAAGCGGTCGGTGCGCTCCATGTCCTTGCCCACGGCCACCACGCCCAGCGTGGGGATGCTGTAGCGGAAGCCGGCGTTGATCACGCGGCTGAGGTTGTCGATGCTGGCGAGCTGTCCGTCCGCGCCGATGAAGGTCTGCACGGCCATGCAGTCGGCGTTCATGCGGATGGAGTCCTCGATATCCACGGCCACGACCTCATGGCTCAGGTCGTCATTGAGCATGCTGGAGCCGGAGGAGACGCGCAGGGCGATGGCCTTGCGGTTTTCCGGGGGCACGCAGGTGCGCAGCGCGCCGCGGGTGCCCATCAGGCAGTCCACATAGGGCATGAGCTTGGGGATGACCAGGTCCAAGCGCTCCAGGCCCGCGGTGGAGCCCATGAAGTAGCCGTGGTCAAAGGCGAACATCACGGTGTTGCCGCTCTTGGGGTCGAAGATGTTGCTCAGGTGCTTTTTCATGCCCCAGTCCAGGTTGTTGGCGCCCTTGACGTAAAAGCCGCCCTGGTTGGCGAACGCTTCGTTCACATGGTAGTCTTTCGCAATCTTCAATCCGTCTTTATCAGCCATGTTGAGAAACCTCCTTCAGTAAGTAGCTGTGAATCGGTCGGTCAGTGTGGGCGCTGCGAGCGGCTGTCCGCCCGTGTGCGCCATGAAAGGGAGGAGAAGCGCCCGGAGGCGCTTCCTCTCCCTTGATTGGTTTCTAGGAGACGATCAGAACGGATAGTCCGCAACGTTCTCGGCGGTGAAGACAACGCGCTCGGGCAGCAGCACAACGCCGTTGTTCTCGGGAGCGGTCTCCTGGCCCTCGACCAGATCGCCGTTGGCAAGGATGGTCACATCGC
>USFL01000437.1 GCA_900553905.1 uncultured Eubacteriales bacterium
GCCTGGACGGGCGTGGTGTGCTCTAAGCCGCCCATGCTCTCCGTCAGCATACGCAAAAGTCGCTTGAGCCATGACATGATCGCCCGCACGGGCGAATTTACGCTCAACCTGACCAGCCGCGCCCTGTGCCGCGCCATGGATTTTTGCGGCGTGAAGAGCGGGCGGGAGGTGGACAAGTTTGCTCACCTGGGCCTCATGCCCCTGCCCGCGCCCGGCCTCAAGGCCGCGCCCGCCGTGGCGGAGGCGCCGGCGTTTCTGAGCTGCCGGGTCCGTTCCGTTCAGGAGCTGGGCAGCCATGACCTGTTTCTGGCCGATATCGTGGAGGTGAGCGTGCAGGACCGCTTCTTCCTGCCGGACGGCTCCATCGACGAGGCCGCGATGGAGCTGGTGGGCTATGCCCACGGCAAATACTTCGTTCTGGGCGAAGCGCTGGGTTTCTTCGGCTATTCGGTGGCTTCGCCGGAGGCGCTGGAGCGCCGTGGATTTTGAGGGAGGGAAAACGATGCCTTTGCGCGTGCTTCTGGCCGATGCCGACGGCACTTTGTTTGACTTTCACCGGGGCGAGGCGGTCGCCATCGGGGAAACCTTCCGGCGCTTCGGCATTCCTGCCACGCCCGGCAACCTGGCTACCTATTCGCGCGTCAACCACGCCCAGTGGCTGAAGCTGGAGCGGGGGGAAACCACCCAGGCGCGCCTGCGCGTGGAACGGTTCACGGATTTCCTGCGCGAAACCGGCCTTGACGGCGATGCGCAGGCCCTGTGCGACTGCTTTGTGGACCTGCTGGGCCGGCAGCGCTACACCCTGCCCGGCGCGGAGGCGTTTTGCCGGGCGGTGAGTGCCCGCATGCCCATCTTCCTGATTACCAACGGTATTTCGCAGATTCAGCGCAGCCGCTTTGGCGACTGCGCCCTTACGCCCTACCTGTCCGGCATGGTGATCAGCGAGGAGGTAGGGCAGGCCAAGCCGCACCCGGCCATGCTGTACCGGGCGCTGGAGATGGCGGACTGCGCTCCGCAGGACGCGATCGTGATGGGCGACAGCGTGACCGCCGACATTGCCGCGGCGAACGCCGCAGGGATGGAGAGTATTTTGTTCACCGAAGGGCAGGAGCCGCCCCAAGGGCACGGCGCCACCCATGTGGCGCGCACTTACCGGGAGGCGCTGGATATTCTGCTGGCTAGGGCGGAATAGCCCCATCGGTGTCAGGAGGGATGAAGGATGCGGATTCTGCTGGCGGAGGACGAGAAATCCCTGGCGCGGGCGCTTGTGACCCTGCTGAAAAAGCATCATTACGAGGCCGACGCCGTCTACGACGGGGCCGAGGCACTGGCCTATCTGCAAACGGGCAACTACGATGCGGCCATTCTGGACATCATGATGCCGGGGATGGACGGGATCGAAGTGCTGTGCCGGGCGCGGGAGAGCGGGATTTCCGTGCCGATCCTGATGCTCACTGCCAAATCCGACGTGCGCGACAAGGTGAACGGTCTGGACAGCGGGGCCAACGACTACATGACCAAGCCCTTCAGCGCGCAGGAGCTGCTGGCCCGCATCCGCGCCATGACGCGCGCCCAACGCGGGATGGATTCCAACCGGCTGACGATGGGCAATGTGACGCTGGATTTGACCACCTACGAGCTTTCCACGCCCGCGGGCAGCTTCCGGCTGACCGGCAAGGAATTTCAGATGATGGAGATGCTCCTTTCCAACCAGCGCCGGCTGATTCCCACCGAGCTGTTCCTGGAGAAGATCTGGGGCTATGATACCGACGCGGAGGTGCACGTGGTCTGGGTGTACATTTCCTATCTGCGTAAAAAGCTTTCTTCACTGGGCGCCAACGTGCAGATCCGCGTGGCCCGCAACGCCGGCTATTCGCTGGAGGAGATACCATGATTCGCAAGCTGCGCATCAAATTCATTCTGGTCAGCATGCTTTCCGCGCTGCTGGTGCTCTCGGTGATCCTGGGCTTTGTCAATGTGCTCAACTATGATGAAATCGTCCACGACGCCGACAGCGTGCTCGCTCTGCTCAACGCCCATGCGGGCGAGCTGCCCGTGCCGGTGCAGGCCATTGACTGGCGAA
>USFL01000438.1 GCA_900553905.1 uncultured Eubacteriales bacterium
GGCCAACTATCTGCTGGGCTTTGAAACGAGCCTGACGGAGCGCGTGACCGCCTTTCTCAGCGGTGAAACCCGCCGGGGAGACAATGTGACCATCACCGCCGACAGCCGGCTGTGCACCGAGATCGTCAACATCTTCCGTAACACCTCCAATCTGAAGGGCAAGTGCGGCGCGGTGGTGGTCATGAACTACAAGACCGGCGAGGTGCTGGCACTGGTCAGCCTGCCGGTCTATGATCCGCAGAACATCACCGACCAGGTCCGCAACTCCAGTCAGCATCCCTTCTGGAACCGCGCTCTGCAGGGCACGCTGCCTCCCGGCTCCACGTTCAAGATCATCACCGCGGCGGCGGCGCTGGAAAACCTGCCCGATGCGGAAACGCACGTATTCACCTGCACGGGCGCTACGCAGGTGATGGACCATGTGGTGCATGACTACAACATGGACCAGCATGGCGATATCACGCTGGACAAAGCCTTCCGCGTCAGCTGCAACAACGCCTTCGCCCAGGCGGCGCTCATGATGGGCGACACCGCGCTCAGGCGCACGGCGGAAGCCTTCGGGTTCAACGACAACTTTCTTTTCCGCGACCTGGTGGTGGAGAACAGCGTCTATCCTACCCAGAACCGCAACAGCGTGGAAATCGCCTGGAGCGGCGCGGGACAGAGCCAGGTGGTGGCCACGCCCATGCACATGTGCATGGTGGCCGCGGCCATCGCCAATGACGGCGTGATGATGGAGCCGCGGCTGCTCAGCCTCGTGGAGAGCACCACGGGCAAGGTGCGCCTGCGCTATTCCCAGAAGGTGTACCGCACCGCCTGCTCCCCGGAGATGGCGCAGATCATCGATGGGTATATGAAGGATGTGGTCAAGAGCGGCACCGGCACCCGTGCGCAGGTGAGCGGCCTGACCATCGCCGGCAAAACCGGCAGCGCCGAGGGCTCGGACAATGGTATGGATGTGACGCACGCCTGGTTTGTGGGCTATATTGACAGCGACCAGTATCCCTATGCCATCAGCGTACTGGTGGAAAACGGCGGCAGTGGCGGCAGCGTGGCCGCGCCGGTGGCCCGTCAGGTGTTTGAGTACCTGCGCGACAATCTGCCCAGCTAAGGGGGCGTACGAATGAATGTGGTCATCAAGGATATCGCAAAGGCGGCGGGCGTTTCCACGGCGACGGTCTCCAACGTGCTCAACGGCCGGAAAAACGTCAGCAACAGCACGCGCGAACGCGTGCTGCGCATCTGCGAGGAAATGGATTATCAGGTCAACCACGCGGGCCGCGCCCTCAAAAGCGGCGAGAGCAAGACCATCCTGTTCAACTTCAGCGATTTTGATCGCGAGTTTTACCTCAAGATCATTCATGGCATCAGCGATTATGTCTATTCCCGCCAGTACGACCTGATCATCTGCACCAGCGGCTCGTGCGACCGGTTCATGTCCAAGAGCTTCACCAGCGGCTGCATCATGCTGGACAAGAGCTGCAACGATCAGCTGCTCAAGCGCAAGGCCCAGAAGGGCTATCCCATCGTGGCCCTGGACCGGATGATGGACGAACCCAACGTCAAGTGCCTGCTGGTCAACAACTATCCGCCCATGCGCGAGCTGGTACAGGGGCTGGTCCGGCAAGGCTATCGCAACTATGCGTTTCTGGGCGGCATCAATACGCTGGATAACCGGGAGCGCTACCAGGCGTTCACGGATGTGCTGAAGGAAAACGGCATCCCCTTTCACCCCGAAAGCTACCTGACCGGCGATTACCGCGAAAAAAGCGGTTACCAGGCGGCAAAGCTGCTGCTGATTGGCGAGCGGCTGCCCCAGGCGCTGGTCTGCGCGAATGACAACATGGCCATCGGGGCCATGCGCGCCTTCCGCGAGGCGGGCGTGCGCATTCCCGAAGATGTGGCCGTCACGGGCTTTGACGACACGCCCCTGGCTGAGCTGCTGGGGCTTACCACCGTGGCCATTCCCAACTACGAGCGCGGCTATCTTGCGGCGCAGCACCTCATTGCCAACATTGAGGGGGCCCAGAGCTATGAGACCTTCAAGATTCAGGCGCGGGTGGTCTGGCGGGCCTCGG
>USFL01000439.1 GCA_900553905.1 uncultured Eubacteriales bacterium
AGGTAGGGCGTCTTTGCGTTCAGCCCGTCGGGATAGGTGGTGTCCACGCCCACGGGCGTGGAGCCGTCCCACTGGTCCGGCTCCACGCCGAAACTGGGATCCTTCGTGGCATTGTACAGATGCGACGGGCCGGAATTGCTCAGATCAGCCCAGGGCGACATGGCCACGATGCCGGCAGGAAGCTCCCGCCCCTCGTCGCGCAGGCGAAGGGTCAGGGACAGCGCCAGGTTGCCGCCTGCGCTGTCGCCCACGACGAAAATGTGGTCTGCGGCATAACCCGCCGCTCCGGTCAGGTAGAACCAGGCATCCATGGCATCGTTCTGCTGGGAGGGATACGGATATTGCGGCCACAGGCGGTAATTCAGCGTGTAAACGCAGGCTCCGCCCGCAAGGCTGCTGTAGCGGACCGCCATCATGCGGTACAGGTCGTTCACCCCGCTGACAAATGCGCCGCCATGCAGCTGCAAAACGGCCCAGCCGCTTTTCTCCCCCTCAGGCATCAGCGCCTCCATGGTGCTTGCCGGGAGCTGCACGGTTTCCATGCGGTATCCTTCCGGCGGCCGCCATACCGACAGTCCCATCATGCCGGCCGTCACTTCCTCTTCCGCGGGCAGATGGGTAAACAGCCACACCGTGCCCCCGCCAATCTGCCCCGGCAGGGATACGTCCCATCGGGGCCGGCTGAGGGACAGTCCCGCATACGCCGCCAGAAAAGCCAGCGTGAAGCACAGCGGCGCATGCCACCCGCGCCAGAATCGGCTGCGGCGGATGGCCACCAGCCCGGCGAACGCCACAACCGCGATCGCCCAGCCATACCAGTGCGCCCGGATGGCCAGAAGGCAGTAGAAGATGGGAACAAAGATCAGCAATGTCAAAATATAAAATCGCCTGGGCACGCGCGCATGATTCAGTTTCTCGGTCATGCATCGTCCTCCTTGGGCGCGGCAAGCAGCGTGGTAACGCCGGCAAACGCCCGCATCCGGGCGCGCAGCTCATCCGCACACGGCAGGGCAGCCCGCACCAGCGCATGAAACGCAGGCGAATGATCGGGATGGGTCAGATGGGCCAGCTCGTGCACGATCACATAATCGCACAGCGCCATGGGGCAGTGCATCAGCGCCGCGTTCAGGCGCAGGCAGCCGTCGGCCCTCATGCTGCCCCAGCGGCGCTTCGCCGCCGTATAGGTTATGCTCCGCACGTTCAGGCCCATACGGTTTTCCCACAGGTGCACGCGGGGCGTAAGCACCTCGCCGGCACGGCGTTTTCGCCAGTCCCGCAGGAGGGCGCGCGCATCACCGCCGCGGGGGACCAGCAGCCATCCGTCGAAGTCCACACAAAACGGCACCCCGCAAAACTTCAGGCGCAGCTCGCCCCCCAGCCAGGGAAGGCACGCTCCGTCCCGAGGCACAAACGGGGCACGCTGTTGTGCAGCCTCCGAACGCTTTCGTTCAATCCACCCGCGCTTCTGCTCGATAAATGCCTCAATCTGGCTGATGGGCATAGACAGCGGCGCACGCGCAACAAGCGCACCCCCGCTTTCGATCGTCAGCGAAAGGGTGCGCCTGTTAGAGCGAACCAGCCGGTAGGGTATCTTCATGCCTTGATCCCCCAGGGCAATATCAGTCATAGTTCATGCCGGGATAATAGCAGGCCGTGCGCACAAAGGTAGCGCTGCAGCTGGCAGCCAGCAGCCGCTGCTGCTCATTGCGGCGGATCACGTCCGCCTCCACATGGTTGACGCCCTTCTCGGCCAAAATCTTCATGCCTGCCGCGATCAGCGACTTCGCCAGCCCCAGCCGGCGGTAGTTGGGCGATACGTACAGGCCGATCAGCTTGGCAGCCTGTCCGTCGCCGGTGAAGGCGATCTCGCCCACCACCTCGGGTCCACGGCTCATATACAGCGCCATAAAATGCGGAAAGCTCATATACCGCTGAAGCATCGCGGGCGACCACGCATCCAGCCGGTAGGTGTTCATACGCATGAGAAACGCCTGCCTCTCCGCCGGGTCGCTCATGGGCACATAGCCCATATCGTAGCCCATGGGGGCGGCGGGACGGGCGTTTGGCACGCCCAG
>USFL01000440.1 GCA_900553905.1 uncultured Eubacteriales bacterium
GCTTGCTTGCGAAAGCGTAGCCTGCGCCGGTCATGCCTGTCAAGCCCCTTCTATCAGCATTTCCTTATTATTATAGGAAAAAGGCGGCGAAAAAGCAAGCTGTCTGCCAAATTGTAAAAGTCGCGTAACAAAACGGTCAGAGCAGGCGCATGCGGTAGCCTCAGGTGAAGGCCTGCCCCACGCCGAGGGAAATGTGATAGGGCTTGTCCTCGAAGCGGCCGGTTTCGTCCGCGCGGGCGATCATGCCCTGCCACGGCTCCAGGCAGACGTAGGGGGCGTTCTTGCCCGGTATGGTCCACACGGCCAGCACCGGCATGTCAAAGGAAAGCCGGAGGCCATGGCCCGTCTCCCGGTGGACGAGGTCCACGGAGCGGCTTTCGAGGCCGTCGAAGATGAAGGTGTCGATGCGGTCATAGTCGGCGTGGCGCAGCGGCAGCGTGCGCCGGTCCGCCTCCAGCGGGGCGGGTTCTGCGCGGTCAATGAGATGGGTGGCGAGGTCGCACAGGCTGACATGCCCGTCCTCCGGCTTTTCGAAGCGGAGCACGTAGTCCTCAAAGCGGCCCCGACCGCCCACGGGGCAGGCGAAGGCCGGGTGCCCGCCGATGAGGAAGGGCATGTCGCGGCCGGTGTGGTTCTCCACGGTGAAGCGCGTCTCAAAGCCGTCCCCGCACAGGCGGTGGGTCACGTTCAGGGCGAAGGCGAAGGGATAGAGGCGTTTCGTTTCGGCGGTTTCGGTGAGGGTGAGGGTGACGAAGTCCTCGCCCTGTTCGCTGACGCGGAAGGGCAGGTCGCGCGCGAAGCCATGGCGCGGCACGGGATAGAACGTGCCCTCGATGGTCGCGCCGCCGTCCTTGAGCGCGCCGATGGCCGGGAAGAGCACGGGCGATACGCCCTTCCACACGGCGGGGTCGCCGCTCCAGAGGTATTCGGTTCCGCTGGCGGCGCGGTAGCCCCTTAGCTCGCCGCCCAGCTCGGCCACGCGCAGCTGCGCGCCCTCGTGTTCCAGGCAAATCATGTGGATTCGCTCCTTTGCTGGTAGGGTTTGCCTGCTGGTTTCGGCACGGAGGGGGCGAAACCCTGCCGGAAGATGAAAAAAGAGCGGGAGGGTTGCCACCCGCCCCGCTCATTCTCCCCCATCCGCTGCCGTCACCACAGCGTTTCAATGCTCACGTCCCGGAAATAATACGTGACGATCTCCTCCGCCGTGCTGCCTGCCTGCGCCATGCCGTAGGCGCCCCACTGGCTCATGCCAACGCCATGGCCGTAGCCGGTGCCCGCCATGACGAGCTTGCCCTCCTGGGCGCGCAGGCTGGTGATGAGGGTTGAGCGCATCTTGGTCGAGCCCAGCGCGATGCGAAGGTCCGAGGCGTCCACGCTCTGGCCGTTCAGGCCCAGACGCATGGCGCGGCCGCTGTCGCCCCGCTCCTCGATGGTCAGCTTCGCCCCGTCCTCCAGGGTCACGTCCACACCCAGCGTTTCGCAGGCCGCCTCCACCTCCTCATACGGGAAGGACGCCTGCCAGTGCTGCGCCTCCGAAAGCATCTGCGCATCCTTCTCGCCCGATGCGCTCTCCGGCTCGTTGCCGGGCACGATCTGCGTGTAGGGCGGCTCGTCCTTGTCCCAGCCCAGCCCCTCGCGGGCCAGCGCCGTCAGCCCGCCGCTGTGGGCGTGAAACCAGGCGTAGGGCAGCTCGCCCCCGGCGCTTAGGACCATGCCCTCGGTTTCGCTGACGGCCTGACGGATGCGGTCGTTGACGGCCGAGGCGTCGTAGGCCTGCGCTTCCTCGATGTCGGTGGAGATGTCCGCGCCTTCGTACTTGCTCTGCTTGTCGGAGAGGAACTTCAAAACGAAGGTGCGCGCGAGGATCGCCTGCGCCTTGAGCGCCTCGATGGGCCAGTCGTTCTTCATCTCGCCCGCGAGCACGCCCTGGACGTAGGTTTCCACGTCCACGCGCTCCACCTGCTCGTCCGCCGCCACGTATACATCCAGCACGGGCACGCCGCTTTCGTTCGTTTCCAGCCGATCCTTGGGCCAGTCCACCTGCGCGCGGGCCGTCGCGCCCTCGGGGGC
>USFL01000441.1 GCA_900553905.1 uncultured Eubacteriales bacterium
GCCTTGCATCCCGCCGTCACCAGCGCCGCCGCGTGCGCAAGCGGCACGCCCAGGCGCAGCACCAGCGCCACCAGCACGTGCCACATCGGGTGCGCGCCGTGGTGCAGAAAGCTCGTCAAATCGGCAAAATTGCCCTCGGCCGCCCAGGTCGCGTGGATGCTGATATCGCTGGACGGGCGCAGCGTCAGCCGGTAAAAGAGCGCGAAGGACAGAAAAAACACCGCCGCCAGCGCCAGCGCCTCCAGCGCGGCCCCGCGGCGGGAACGGGGGTGGGTCATGCGATGCCTCCTTGGTAGGGGGTGAGGGAGCAGAATGCGGGTTCATTCGCGCCGCCGCAGAGGGCGCGCGGCGGGCCTTGCCTTACTCCTCGTAGGGCTCAATCAGCCGGTAGACCTTGTAGCCGTTCATGTCGGTGAGGCGCTCGTAGCCGCTCACCGCGCACTTGAGGTGGTCGGTCAGAATCCAGCGGCTCTTGCCCGTGCTCTCGGTGGTGAACCAGCCGTATTGCAGGCCGAACTCCGGCGGGATCTGCTCCATGGCCTGCAGGGTGTTCACGTCCAGGCGCACGGTGTTGGTCAGGGGGTTTTCGGCGTCGGGGTCGGGGACGAGGTACTCGGCGATCGTCTGCGCCAGGTCCTCGCTGTATTCGGGCTGCTCAAAATGCGCCATATCGGCAAACATGCCCGTCGGCGGCAGCGCCAGCATCACCGCCAGCATCGCCGCCATGCCCGCCGCCGCCACGCGCGGCACCGCCATCCGGCCCGCCGTGATCAGGTACGCCAGCGTCAGCCACAAAAACGGCGACAGCGTGCGGAAGTCGCTCCAGTCGTTGGTCTCGTAGAGGACGACGATCAGCGAAAACGCCGCCATCAGCACCAGAAAGCAGCCCATCAGCCGCGGCTGAAAGCGCCGCCGCAGCGTCAGCCGGCCGTCCCGGCGCTCCACCGCCACGAACGACCCCGCCAGGCACAGCCCCGCCGTGCCCAGGTAGAGCCAGTGGAAGGCGTGCTCCGTGGAGGTGCCTATGGTGTTGACAAAGTAATCCATGAGGTTGGACTTGGTATGGCTGAGGAGCATCTGCACGAAGGCGCCCGCGTCGGGCGCGCGCAGCAGGTGATAGAGAAACCCCTGCGTATAGGGCGCGGTGACCGCGGAGGTGAGCAGGTAGCAGCCCAGCGACACCGCCGCCGCCAGCGCCGCCAGCGCCATGCGCAGGCCGGGCTTCATGCGCGCGTAGCAGAGGATCACCGGGATGAACAGCAGAAAATATGTGATGCGGTACAGGCAGCCCACCGCGACCGTGAGGCACGCAAGCAGCAGCCACCACGGGCGGCGGCGGCGGTGGTACGCGCCCAGAAACGCCAGATAGAACAGGATCAGGGCATAGTTGAACATCTCCGTCATGGACGAGGCGCAGTAGAGCACCGCGGGCGCATACAGCAGCAGGCACAGCGCAAGCAGCGCCGACTGCGCGGGCCGCGGGCGAATCAGCGCGCAGTACGCCGCCGCGCCCAGCGACACCCACACCGCGTTGCAGATGACGATGGTATGATAGCCCAGGCCGAAGAGCTTGACGAACCAGCCATAGAGCATCACCGCCGTAAAGCCGTGCGCGCCCAGCGTGCCCACGCGGGCGAACTCCTCCAGCATGCCGTTGTAGCCGGTGCGCAGGCCCACGGCGTCCCAGGTGAAAAGATTGCGCCAGTAGTCCAGCTCGTCCGACCAGACGGGATAGGTGGCGAAGGCGTTGCACCCCGTGACCAGCGACACCGCCGCCAGCAGCAGAAACGGCGAGGCGATCAACAGCCCCCACCCCAGCAGCGTGGCCGTGCGGCGGCGCGGGGGCAGGGAACGCAGGAAAGCGGTCATCCGTCGCATCCTCCTTTGTGCAGGGATTATGGTCCATGTTACAGTATACCATGCGGGGGCCGATGCCGCAAGGCGGCGCGCCGGAAAAGGGCGCGGGGGACGCGGCGTGCGTCCCCCTTCGGTTGCTGGCAAACTGCCGGGGTTTGGGGGATACTCCCGGTCGCTCAATCGTCGCGGTGGGCGCGCCCCGCGCCCTCCGCG
>USFL01000442.1 GCA_900553905.1 uncultured Eubacteriales bacterium
TGAGCGCCTTTTCCAGAATCGCGCGGTCGATGCCGGCGATCTTGATATCCATCTGGATGGCGGTGATGCCCTTGACGGTGCCGGCCACCTTGAAGTCCATGTCGCCCAGGAAGTCCTCCAGGCCCTGGATATCGGTGAGCACGGCGACCTTGCCGGTCTCCGCGTCCTTAATGAGGCCCATGGCCACGCCGGCCACGGGGCGCTTGATGGGCACGCCCGCGTCCATGAGGCTCAGCGTGCTGCCGCAGACGGAGGCCATGGAGCTGGAGCCGTTGGAGGAGAGGATTTCGCTGACCAGGCGCAGCGCGTAGGGGAACTCGTCCTCGCCGGGCACGACGGGCTCCAGGGCGCGCTCGGCCAGCGCGCCGTGGCCGATCTCGCGGCGGCCGGGGCTCTTCATGCGGCCCGCCTCGCCGGTGGCGTAGGGGGGCATGTTATAGTGGTGGATGTAGCGCTTGAAATCCTCGGTGCCCAGGCCGTCGAGAATCTGCACGTCGCTCATGGAGCCGAGCGTGGTGACGGTGAGGGCCTGGGTTTCGCCGCGGGTGAAGATGGCGCTGCCGTGCGTGCGCGGCAGAATGCCGACCTCGCACCAGATGGGGCGCACGTCGGTCAGGCCGCGGCCGTCGGGGCGGATGCCCTCGCTTAGGATGCGGGCGCGCATGATCTCCTTGTTGAGGTAGTACAGCGCGTCGTCAACCTCGCTCAAACGGCCCTCGAACTGCTCGGCGAAGTGCTCCTCGCACTCGGCCTTGACGCTGGCCTCGCGCTCCTGGCGCTCGTGGCGGTCGGTGGTTTCAAAGACCCAGCGGCACTTGTCATAGGCGTATTCGCGCACGGCGGCCTTGACGTCCTCGCCGGTGGTGATGAGCGCAACCTCGGCCTTTTCCTTGCCGATTTCCTGCCGGATGCCCTCGATGAAGGCGACCAGCTTCTTGATTTCCTCATGGCCAAAGAGGATGGCGCGCAGCATCAGCTCCTCGGGCACTTCCTTTGCGCCCGCCTCGACCATGAGCACCGCGTCCCTGGTGCCGCTGACGGTCAGGTGCAAAGTGCTCTTCTCGCGCTGGGCGGCGTCGGGGCAGAGCACCAACTCGCCGTCCACGCAGCCGACCACCACCGTGCCGGTGGGGCCGCCCCAGGGGATGTCGCTGACGGACAGCGCCGCGGAGGAGCCGATCATCGCCGGCACTTCCGGGGGGATGTCCTTGTCCACGCTAAGGCAGGTGGCGACCACCTGCACATCGTTGCGCATGCCCTTGGGGAACAGCGGGCGCAGCGGACGGTCGATCAGGCGGCAGGTGAGGGTAGCCTTTTCGGTGGGCCGGCCCTCGCGCTTGATGAAGCCGCCGGGGATCTTGCCCACGGAATACTGCTTCTCTTCAAAGTCCACGCTCAGCGGAAAAAAGTCCACGCCCTCGCGCGGCTTTTCGCTCATGGTGGCGTTGACCATAACCACGGTGTCGCCGTAGCGCACGAAGGCCGAGCCGTTCGCCTGCTGGGCGTATTTGCCAAATTCAATCGTCAGCGGACGGCCCGCCAGTTCTGTGGAAAATACCTTGTACTCCATTCTTCTTCTCTTCTCCTCATTCCATCGGCCCCGCGGCCTCCGCCGGGGGCGTTTCCACGCTTGCGCGGCTTCCTCCGCGCGTGTGCAAAACAGCCGCGCCGGGCGGGCCTCCCCGCCGTGGCGCGGTTGCTGATCGAGAGGGCTTTACTTGCGCAGGCCCAGCTGGGCGATCAGGGCGCGGTAGCTCTCGATATCGGTCTTTTTGAGGTAGTCCAGCAGGCCGCGGCGCTTACCGACCATCAGCAGAAGGCCGCGGCGGCTGTGGTGGTCCTTCTTGTTGATCTTGAGGTGCTCGTTGAGGTGGTTGATGCGGCTGGTGAGCAGCGCGATCTGCACCTCGGGGGAACCGGTGTCGCCCTCGTGGCGGGCATAAGTCTTGATGATCTCGGACTTTTCCATGGGGTTTGCCTCCTTAGACTGGCGGCGGGGCCGCCGTGTGGTAATCGCCGCGTCCATAGCGGGCCGTTGGCCTTCGGCAGGCCAGGGGCGCGGTTC
>USFL01000443.1 GCA_900553905.1 uncultured Eubacteriales bacterium
AAAAAGGGATTGCGGGGGCTGGCGTGCCTGCTGGCGCCGGCGGTGCTGCTGCTGGGGCTGCCGGCGGGCGCATCGGCGGAGACGTGGACGGCGACCTGGACGAGCGCCAGCGGCACTCCTTGGGAGGGCGCCGTCACAAACGGCTCGGTCATTCTTGTGGCGGAACGATATTCGTCCTTATATATCAACGGAGTTCTTGAAGGCGGCGGCCCGCCGGGCGATCTGGTCCTCCCGTCCGGAATTGATGATTTCTATAATAGTTTCATGGAATACGTCAACAGCGAAGTATTCAAGGGCCGTACCTCCCTTGAAACCGTCACTTTGCCGCAGACCATAACGGAAATTTATGGGGAGGCTTTCAAGGACTGCACCAGGTCAAATCGGGCGATACCATTTACGCCGTCATCCCCCTCACCCTGACCGTCGGGGGCGCTCCCCTGACCGACGCGCAGGCGCAGGTGTCCGGCGACTATACCTATACCGTCACCGCCCAGAACGCCGAAACGGGCCTCATGGCAAGCGGCTGGACCGCGCCCGACGGAAAGGCGACCGTCACGGTGGGCGGCGATCCCGTCTCCCTGACCCCCCAGCGGGGAAACGTGGCTCGGCGCCCGGACCATCCCCGAAAACACGCCGGCGGGGAACGTGCCGGTTGCCGCCGAAATCGCCGCGACCTCCAACTACAACGCCGCGAACGCGAGCCCCGCCGTCACCGACAAGGGCGCGCTGCTGGCCACGCTCCCGCTGATCGTCCTCTTCCTCGCCTGCGGCCGCTTCTTCATCGCGGGCATCGCCTCCGGCAGCATCAAGGACCGAGGCGCGGCCGCGCTTTACAAAGCCTTCCGCCTCCTATATAATAAGTCATAAGCGCAGAATGCATCCTGATGGCGAAAGGCGGGGGAGTGTATGGGGGTCACGGTCAACGAAATCGCCAGGATCTGCGGCGTTTCCCGCACGACGGTGCTGCGCGCGCTGAACAATCAGTCCCGCGTGAGCGACAAGACGCGCCGCCAGGTGCTGGAGGTGGCCAGGGAGCTGGGCTACCGGCCCAATCTGCTGGCCCGCAGCCTCAACACCGGCCGCACGATGACGCTGGGCATCGTGGCCATCAACATGGACAGCCTGATCTTTGTCCAGACCCTCAGCGCCATCAATACCGAGGCGCAGCGCAAGGGCTACTCGCTCAACATCGCCCTGCACGGGCAGAGCAGCGAGGCCGAGATGCAGCGCATCCGCGATTTCACCGACCGCCGCATGGAGGGGATTCTGCTCAGCCCCATCAGCAAGGGGCCGGAGTTTGAGCGCTTTGTGCTCTCCCTGGGCATCCCGGTGGTATGCATCGGCAACCATGTATCCGAGAAGATCTCCACCGTCATGATCGACGAGGAGCTGGCCACGCGCGAGGCGGTGCGGCTGATCGCCTCCAGGGGGTACCGGCGCATCGTGTTCGTCTGCCCGCCGCTGGCCTATGAAAGCCAGCAGAACATCTACTCCCACATCCGGCGCAAGCGCGGGCTGGAGGCCGAGATCGCCCTGCATCCGGGGCTTTCCTGTCAGATCATCGCGTCCGACGACTATGTTCAGCAGCTTTCGCCCGTGCTTGGGACCCTGGGCGACGTGCGCACGGCGATTCTCTGCTCGGGGGATATCTACGCCCTCAACATCATGCGCTATTTCAAGGCCCACAAGATCAAAACCCCGCGCGACGTGGGCATCATGGGCTTTGACAACATCAGCATCCTGGAATACATCGTCCCGCGCCTGACCACGGTTTCCACCAACGTCGAAAACGTCGCCGTGGTCGCCGTCAACGAGCTGATCTCCCAGATCGAGGGCGACCGCGCCGTGGCGAAAAAAATCGTTCTGCCTCACAAAATCCTCGATATGGAAACGCTTTGAGGCCAAAAAACAGGCGGCCGCTCCCCGGAAATGTAGGGGAGCGGCCGCCTTGCGTCATACGCGGACGCGGATCATGTTGAACGACAGGGGCGGCAGCGGGGCCGTCAGCACGCCGCCGCGCAGCACGGCGGAGGCGCCCGGGATATCGGTTATGCGGGCCTCAA
>USFL01000444.1 GCA_900553905.1 uncultured Eubacteriales bacterium
GCTTGTCCGCGCCCGTGCGGTTTTGGCCGCGCCTCGCCTCCTGCGCGCGTCCGGCCTGCTCGCCGGCATGGCTTCGGCCTTCCGAGGAGCGCGCTCCGCGCCCCTTCTGTGCGCCGCCCCTGCGGTAGCCCGTGCCCTCGTCCTCAAAGCCCCCGCGCGCGGCGGCCTCCAAACGCTTTTCCTGCCGGGTTTTATGCTTCATATCCTTGTAAAATGCCATATCTCCGTCTCCTGTTCCTTATTGCATCCCTTGCCGCTCCAGATATTCCTGCCGCGCCTTGCGGATTTGCGCCTGCTTTCCGCAGGACTTTTCCCCCTCCGGACATACGCCGCGCAGGCATCCGGGCCCCGCGTCCCTGAACAGGGCGGGCGCCTCCTTGCAGCACAGATCGAACATCGTGCCCGCCAGCGCCCGGATCTCCCACTGGGCGCGGCTGCACATGCGAAGTGAGAAGAAGTGCCTAAGCTCGCGCGCATTCATGGTCAGCAGCACGCGCGTCTCGCACGCGCCGGGCAGCACAAAACGGGCGTCCTCGTTGCTCTTCTCCCCCGCGTCGCCCAAACGCTTCTGCCAGCCCTCGTACCATGCCTGCATCTGCGCCATCTGGGCGTGGTACTCCGCTTCCGCGTCAGGGCCCAGCGCACGGATGGCGGGGGGCACGATGTAGCCGAAGCCCCCGGCGTAGCTGACATAGCGCTGGCTCTGCACGCTGAAGCTGGCGATGCGGTGCCGCGTGAGCTGCGCCAGCAGCACGCGACTCACGCCCTCGATGAGGAAGGTGAAGCTCACGTGCTCCAGCACACTTTCGTGGCCCATGGCCATCACCCGCTCCACGAAAGCCCGCTGGTCCTTTTCCTCAATGGTTTTCAAGAGCCTGTCCACATCGCCTCCGGCATAGCACAGGCGCGCGCCCAGCGCGGTCAGGGCCTCCGGTTCCAGGGTATGCCTGACCAGCACCACGCGCTGGCTTCGCTCCGGCATGCATCATCGCCTCCCATTCAGCAGCTTAACATCTTATTTTATAGGATTGGTGCGCCAATGTCAAACAATTCGGCAATCCTCCCGGTCTGGCCGGTCAGGTAGAGGTAGCCCATGAGCGCCTCCAGCCCCGTGGCGCGGCTGTAGTTGACCGGGTCCTGGTTTTTGGGCGCGCGATGATGGGCATGCGCATTCTGGCCGCGGCGCAGAATGTCCGCCTCCTCCGGGGAGAGCAGGGGCTCGATGCGCGCTGCGGCCTCGGCCTGCGCGCCCGCGTTTGCCAGGAGGATGGCCCGGCGATGCAGCGCGCCCGCAGGGAGCCCGCCCGCCAGCAGCCTTTGCCGGATGAGCAGATCCCACACGGTATCGCCCAGATAGGCCAGGGCGAGCGGGTTTTTCAGCTTTGCCTCCTGAAGCGAAAACGGCTTTGGCAAAAGGGAATCCGGCATATTCGGCACCTGCTTTCGTAGGACGGTCGTACTTCTTCATCATAGCATGGGTTGAAAGCGGAGACAAGCCGTCCGTGCGCGTCAGGCGGCATCCTCCTGACCGGTGCGCGACAGCAGCTCCTCGTAGGCCTCCAGTCCATCGGCGATGGCCTGGCCGATCTTCTGCTGATAGACCGGGTCCAGCAGAAGCGCCTCCTCCGTGGGGTTGCTCAAAAAGCCGCACTCCACCAGTACCGAGGGCATCTCGCCGCCCAGCACATAGTAGTCCCCTGCCAGGGCGGCGCGCTCCCTGGGCGGCTTGAGGACGTCCAAGAACGCCTGCTGTAGCGTCCCCGCCAAAAGCCGTCCCCGGTCGCTGCCGTGCTGGTAGAACACCTGCGGCCCGCTTTCCTCGCGGCTGCGGTATTCGTTGAGGTGAATGCTCAAAAGCACGTCCGCGTCCGCCTCCTGGGCGATGTCGATGCGCTTTTGCAGATCCTCCCGCTTGCGGGCCTTGCTCGCGGTATCCCCGTCCGCCAGGCACACGTCCTCCCTCCGCGTCAAAACGACCTGCGCGCCGCGGGCCAGCAGCGCCTTTTCCACCTCCAGGGCGATCTCAAGCGCCACATCCTTTTCCCAGCGGCCGCTGTCCTG
>USFL01000445.1 GCA_900553905.1 uncultured Eubacteriales bacterium
GGGGGCTGCGGAGCCGGAAGCGATGCGCGTGGCGGCGGGGGGCTGAGGCCCCGAAGGCCGAATCAAGGAACGCTGGCGCGCGGGGGCTGCGGATTCGGAAGCGATGCGCGCGTGGCGGTGGGGGGCTGAGGCCCCTGACGATCAATCAGACGAAAGAAGGAAGATTGCGATGGAGATTCAGGAGATCAGGAAACGGATCGACGAGGCGGACGAGCAGCTGGTGCAGGCGTTTGCCAAGCGCATGCGCGCGGCGAGCGACATCGCCGACTACAAGCGCGAGCACGGCCTGCCCGTATGGGACCCGGCGCGCGAGCGCGAGGTGATGGCCAGGCAGACGCAGGCGGCGGGCGAGGACATGGCGATGGACGTCAAGCTCCTCTACAACACCATCTTTGATATCAGCCGCAGCTACCAGCAGCGAAGGCTCCATCGCGGCGGCGAGCTGGGCAACCGCATCGCCCGCGCCATCGAGGAGACGCCGAAAACCTTCCCCCGTCAGGCCGTGGTGGCCTGTCAGGGCGTGGAGGGGGCCTACAGCCAGCAGGCGTGCGACAAGCTGTTCGCGCTGCCGTCCATCATGTATTTCCGGCGCTTCGAGGGCGTGTTCCAGGCCATCGAAAGCGGGCTGTGCCGCTATGGCGTGCTGCCGATTGAAAACAGCTCCTACGGCTCGGTCACCGAGGTCTACGACCTCATGCGGCGCTACCGCTTCTCCATCGTCAAAAGCCTTCGCCTCAAGATCGACCACCGGCTCGTCGCCCGGCCCGGCGCGGCGCTCTCCGGCATCCGCGAGATCGTCAGCCACGAGCAGGCCATCGGCCAGTGCTCCGCGTTCCTCAAGACCCTCAAGGACGTCAAGATCACCGTCTGCGAAAACACCGCCATGGCCGCCCAGATGGTGAGCCAGAGCGGACGCGACGACATCGCCGCCATCTCCTCGCCCGCCTGCGCGGGCCTCTACGGGCTGTGCGTGCTCAAGAGCGACATCTCCGATTCCGACAGCAACTTCACCCGCTTCATCTGCATCTCCAAGGAGCTGGAGATCTACCCCGGCGCGGACAAGGTGAGCCTGATGCTAAACGTGGCGCACCGCCCCGGCGCGCTCTACGGCATGATCGCCCGCTTCGCGGCGCTGGGCCTGAACCTGACCAAGCTCGAAAGCCGGCCCATCGCGGGCACGGACTTTGAGTTCATGTTCTACTTTGACCTGGACGCCTCGGTGTACGACGAGGCCGCGCTGGGCCTTCTGTGCGAGCTGGACGAGGGCCCGGAGGCGTTCACCTATCTGGGCAGCTATTCGGAGGCCTGACATGCGCTGCGGACTGATCGGCGAAAGGCTGGGGCACAGCCATTCGAAAACGCTGCACGGGCTGCTGGCGGACTACCGCTACGACCTGATCGAGCTCGCGCCGGAGGAGCTGGGGGCCTTCCTGCAAAAGGGCGAATTTGACGGGCTGAACGTGACGATTCCCTACAAGCAGGCGGTGATCCCGTATCTGCGCGAGCTCAGCCCCACGGCGCAGGCCATCGGCAGCGTCAACACCATCGTGCGCAGGCCGGACGGCAGCCTCTTTGGCGACAACACCGACGCCTACGGCCTTGGCGTGATCACCGGGCGCGCGGGCATGGCCTTCGCCGGAACCAAGACGCTCATTCTGGGCAGCGGCGGCACGTCCAAAACGGCGCGCCACGTGGTCGAGGCGGCGGGCGGCGAGGCGGTGACCGTCTCGCGCACGGGCGAAACCAACTACGAAAACCTTGAGCGCCACGCGGACGCGGCCTGGCTCATCAACGCCACGCCCGTGGGCATGTACCCCAGGGCGCAGGCCGCGCCGGTGGACCTTGCGCGGCTTACGAACCTTCGCGGCGTGGCGGACGTGATCTACAACCCGCTGCGCACGCGGCTTTTGCAGCAGGCGCGGGCGCTGGGCATCCCCTGCGAAGGGGGGCTGACGATGCTGACCTATCAGGCGGTGCGGGCGTGCGAGCGCTTCACCGGGCTGCCCGTGCCCGCGGAGCGCGCGCGGGAGGCCGAGCGGGCGCTCCGGCGCGCGGT
>USFL01000446.1 GCA_900553905.1 uncultured Eubacteriales bacterium
ATAATTGCTCTGTGCGCGTTGAAGACGAATATCACACAGAACATGGGCAGGCCGCATTGCGCCGCGACTTTAATTTTGATTCTCCTGTGACACAGTAAGAAGTGACAAGACTTTATAAGTAAACAGCGAATCGCACAGCGCAGGCATTTTGGCCTGATGCTGTGCGATTTCTTTTTCACCTCACGAAATGCTGGCCTGCACAGCCGTTTGCTATGCAGCGCGTCTCATCCTTTGGGATGATTTACATTTCAGAACAGCCGCGTATAATATAATTTGAGATAGGTGGCAAAAGGCTTATGACAATCTCACTCTGTATCAAAGGGAGGGAAGAAATGATCGAAAATATCATCATAAAGCCCTCCGTTCAGAAACGGTTTGACAGCTTCATAGCGCATGGCAGAGTCCTTTTTTTCAGCGCGCCCTGCGGCTTTGGAAAGACCGTGCTGGCGGACACGCTGCTGCGCGGGCGGAATGTGCTGCGGCAAAGCGCGGCAGACCCAGACTGCGCGATCCCACCGTCAGCGCAGGATTGGGACATTCTGCTGATTGACGATCTTCAGCTCATGCAGGAGGAAGCCGGGCAGCAGGCTCTTTGCGAACTGATTCGCTCAAGTCCGGAGCGCCGTTTTGTGTTGCTCTCGCGCGGGGTGCCGCCCGGCTGCCTGACGGCGTTTCAGTACACGGGGCTGATGACGGTGCTGGAGGCCGACGACCTGCTCTTTGATGCGGACGATGTGCGGCGGCTGCTCCGGCTTTACGGCGTGGAGGCGGCAGACAGTGAGATCGACGGAATTTTGAAAGAATCCGTGGGCTATCCGCTGGGCGTAGCCATCACCGCCCGGTGTATGTCTCCGGGCAAGCCGTGGACGCCGGAGTTGGTGGCGCGGGTGTTCCGGGAGGTGTTTCTCTACTTTGAAACCGCCATCTACCGGCGCTTTGACCTGCCGGTGCGGCGCTTCCTGTTGGAGCTGGCCCCCTTTGAAAGTTTTGACTTGGAAATGGCACGGATGGTCAGCGGCGATCCCCGTGCCGGCGAACGGCTGGACTGGCTTCTTCGATACACCACTATGCTGCGCTACGACGACTGCCAGCGCTTCCACTTCTGGTCGGGTTTCCGGGCTTTTCTCCTTTGGGAGATGGAACGGGAGTATACCGAGGAAAAGCGCAAAGCGCTCATCAGCCGGGGCGGGCTGTACTATGAGCTGAAGGAAGACTACGCCCACGCCCTGGAATGCTACACCAGCGGCGGCGACCATGCCAAGGTCTCCGAGCTGCTGATCCGCAATGCGGAGCTGCATCCCGGCATGGGGCACTATGCGGAGATGGAGCAGTACTACCGCGCACTGCCGGAGGCGGAAATACTCGCCTCGCCGTCTCTGATGCAGGGCATGAGTATGCTCTGCGCTCTGAGCGCGGACTATGACGGGTCGGAGCACTGGTACGGATGCCTGAAACGGTTCGTGGAGCGCTGCGGCAAGGAGGACGCCGCAGGTCGGCAGGCACGCGGCCGTCTGGCATGGCTGGACATCTCGCTGCCGCAGCGGGGCGTGAAACGCCTGACGGACACGATCCCTGCGGTGTTCCGGCTGCTGACAAATAAGGAGCTGTCGCTGCCGTCCTTCTCCGTCACCAGCGCGCTGCCCAGCATCATGAACGGCGGCAAGGACTTTTCCCCGTGGAGCAAAAAGGATGACCTGCTCTACCACACCATGCGTATCCCGGTGGAGGCGGTGCTGGGGCGGGACGGCGTGGGTCTTGCGGACTGCGCCATCGCCGAGAGCAAGTTTGAAAAGGGGGAGGACGTGGCCGGGCGGATGCTGGCCCTTCTCCCACAGCTGAACGAGGTCCGCAACCGCGGCACGCCGGACATGGAGTTCGCCGTCAGTGGACTGCTGGCCCGCAGCCAGCTGGCAAGCGGACAGCCCACCGACGCGCGGCGCACCATCGAGGTGCTCCGTGAATGCTTTGCCGAGCGCGGTTTGACACGCTTTCTGCCCAATATGGACGCCATGCTCTGCCGTATTGACATGCACACCGGCG
>USFL01000447.1 GCA_900553905.1 uncultured Eubacteriales bacterium
GGGGATGGAAAACAGCTGGGCGGCCATGACGGCTTCTACGCCCTCGAAGAAGGGCGCGCCCAGTCCGGCGGGGAAGCCCACAGCGGCACATTCCACCACGCCGCCGAGCGAATCCCCCGCGGCGCGCGCCTCCATGATGGCGGCGTATATGCGGCTTCCTGCTTCGGGGTCCAAGGTGGGCACGGGCTGTGCGTGGCAGCGCGAAAGCGCGTCCATGTCCGGGCAAAGGGGATCGAGCGCGTCATCCCGCTCGGAGGCGATGGAAAGGACATGCGCCCCCACGCGCACGCCCTCGCGCGAAAGCAGCTGTAGGGCTACGCCGCCCGCAAAGGCATAGGGCAGGGTGAGGCGACCGCTGTGATGGCCGCTGCCGCGCAGGTCGTCAAAGCCGGCGCTGCGCACCCAGGCGGGGTAGTCGGCATGGCCGGGGCGCGGGCGGTCGGGCAGAAAGCCGTAGTCTGCGCTGTGGGTGTCGGCGTTGTTGAACAGGGCGGTCAGCGGCTGGCCGGTGGTAAAGCCGTCCTTAAGGCCGCTCACGATGCGCGGCAGATCGCTTTCGCGCCTGGCGGTGGCGATGGCGCTGCCGCGCGCGGCCCGGCGCTGCAAAAAGGCGTTCAGCGCGTCCAGGTCAAGGGCAAGCCCGGCGGGCAGTCCGTCGAGCGTCACGCCCACGGCGGGGCCGTGGCTTTCGCCGAAGATCTGGACGGAGAGCATGCGTCCGATGCGGCTGCTCATTGGGCGATCCCTCCCAACTGACGGTAGGTCTCCACGAAGCCGGGCCAGGATTTGGAGATGCACTCCGCGCCCGTCACCGTGATGGGGCCGTCGGCAATCAGCGCGGCGGTGGCCAGCAGCATCACCATGCGGTGGTCCCCGCGTGCATCGGCGGTGAAGCCGCCGCGCAGGCGCACGGGACCGGTGACGGTCAGCGTGTCGCCGTCGGGGCTGACATCGGTTTTCGCGCCCAGCCGGGCCAGCAGCTCCTGCGTGGCCAGCAGCCGGTCGCACTCCTTCAGGCGCAGGCGGCTGACGCCCGTCAGGGTGGAGACGCCGCGCGCCTGAGTGCAGGTCAGCGCCAGAATGGGCGCAAGATCGGGAATGTCGGAGCAGTCGATGCGGGCGGGCATCAGCCCGGCGTGCGACGGGCTGGCGGCATACCACTCGCCGCGCGTCTGACGGATGCGCAGGCCCATCTCCTCCAGCACATCCACGATGCGCGCGTCGCCCTGCAGGCCGTCGCGGCGCAGGTTGGGCAGCATCACGCCGCCGCCCATAGCGTCCACACACAGAAGCACCGCCGCCTGAGACCAGTCGCCAGATACGGCGACGCTTTCTGGCGCGGGCGCGCAGGCGGGCGAGAGGCCAAATACGCCTTCCTCCCGCTCCGTGAAGGAAATCCCGAAGCGCTCCATCAGGCGAAGCGTCATATCCAGATAGGGCCGGCTGACGATGGGGCCGGTTACGGTGAGCGCGGCGGGTGCAGGCGTGCCGTCCGGGGTGATGGCATGGGCCAGCGCGATCAGCAGGCCGGAGGCAAACTGGCTGGAGCGGGAGCCGTCCACCTCATAGCGGCCTGCGGGCAAAAAGCCGCTTACCTCCACCACCGCAAGCCCGTCCGGTCCGGCAGGCGTGCGCGTCATGCGGCCTCCGGCCTGCCGGACCAGCGGCTCAAAGGCGTCCAGCGGCCGGCGGAACAGCGCAGGTTCCATCAGAAAGCGCACTGCCTGTCCCCGCGTGAGAAACGCGGGAATCAGCATGCGCAGGGCGGCGGCACAGGCATGCACATGGCACTCTGCCGCAGGCGCGTCTGTGGAGGGCTTGCCGGGCGGCGGCGCGGGCGTCACGATCAGCGCGCCATCCTCCAGGCGCACTTCACCGCCCAGGGCGCGCACGCCGTCGATCATGGCCAGGGTATCGTCGCAAAGCGGTGCGGAAAAGCCGTTCAGGCGGCATTCGCCGCGCCCCAGGGCAGCCAGGAGCAGCGCCCGGTGCGCCTCGCTCTTGGCAGGAGGAACCGCCGCGCTTCCAGTGA
>USFL01000448.1 GCA_900553905.1 uncultured Eubacteriales bacterium
GCGCCGACCTGCACGCAGGGCAGCTGGTGGACCGCGTGGGCGTAGCCCTGGGCCTGCCCTTTCCGGCTGGACCGGCGCTGGAGCGGCTGGCCGTGGCCTGCCCGGAGAAGGCGTCAGCTCTGCTGCCCGCCAGCATCTCGCGGGACGGCCTTTTCTGCCATCTCTCCGGCGTGGAAACGCAGGCGCAGCGGCTCATTCGCGCGGGCAAGCTCACGCGCGAGCGCATCGCCGCGGAGGTGTACGACGTGCTGGCCCGCACGGTGGCGCGCATGCTCGACGGCGCATGCAGGCGCACGGGTGCGCGGCAGGCGCTGGTGGTGGGCGGCGTGGCGTCCTCGGCGCTGCTTCGGCGGCTGGTGGGGGACCGGCTGGGCCGCCTGCGCTCGCCGGCGCGGGTGATCTATGGACAGGCGCAGTACAGCGCGGACAACGCCGCAGGCGTGGCAAGCATCGGCATGCGGCGCTATCTGGAAGAACATTCATAAAGCAGGGAGGCGATTTCATATGCCGGCACAGCTTCTGGACGGCAAGCTCATGGCGGCCGAATTGGAGGAAGAACTCAAAAAGCGCGTGCAGGCGTTGGCGCAGAAGGGCTATACGCCCGGTCTCACAGTCATTCTGGTGGGCGACGATCCCGCCAGCCAGACCTATGTCAGCAACAAGGAAAAGGCCTGCGCGTGCCTGGGTATCCGCTCGCGCACGCTGCGCATGCCCGCCGACACCACGCAGGAGACGCTGGAAGCGGCCATCCGCGAAGCCAATGCAGATCCGTCCGTTAACGGCATTCTGGTACAGCTGCCCCTGCCGCGCCATCTGGACGGCGACCGGGCGCTTTCGCTCATTCTGCCGGAAAAGGACGTGGACGGCTTCCATGATATCAACGCGGGACGCCTGTCGCGCGGGCTGGACTGCGTGGTGGCCTGCACGCCAAAGGGCGCGCTGCACATGCTCAAGCGGGCCGGTATCCCCATCAGCGGCAAGGAGGCCGTGGTCGTAGGCCGCAGCAACATCGTCGGCAAGCCCATGGCGCTGCTGCTTTTGCAGGAGAACGCGACCGTGACCATCTGCCACAGCCGCACGGCCGACCTCGCCGCGCATACCCGCCGGGCCGATATTCTGGTGGCCGCCATCGGCAAGCCGCGCTTTATCACCGCAGACATGGTCAAGGACGGCGCCGTGGTGGTGGATGTGGGCATCAACCGCGTAGATGGCAAACTCTGCGGCGACGTGGACTTTGAGCCTGTTTCGAAGAAGGCGTAGTATATCACTCCCGTTCCCGGCGGCGTGGGCAAAATGACCATCGCCATGCTGATGGACAATACCGTGGCGGCGGCGGAAAAGGCGGCGGCCGCGCTGTGAGAGGGCTGACGCTCACCGTATCCCAGCTCAACGAATACGTGCGGCGCTCGCTGGCGTCCGATCCCATGCTCCATGGCCTGTGCCTGACAGGCGAGTTGAGCAATTTCAAGCGCCATACCTCCGGTCACTGGTACTTTACGCTCAAGGACGAGGAGGCGGCGATCAACTGCGCCATGTTTCGTCAGGCGGCCATGGGTGTGCGCTTCCGGCCTGAAAACGGGCAGCGCGTGCGGCTGTTTGGCAGCGTGGGCCTGTACGCCCGTACCGGATCGTATCAGTTTTACGCTGACGCCATGGAACCCGACGGCCTGGGCGAGCTGTACCTGCGCTTTGAGGCGCTTAAGCAGAAGCTGGCCGCCGAAGGCCTGTTTGACCCCTCGCTCAAAAAGCCCCTGCCGCTGCTCCCACGCGGCGTAGGCATCGTGACCAGCCGGACCGGAGCCGTGGTGCATGACATCGCCCGCGTGAGCTGGCGGCGTTATCCGGGCATGCCGCTCTACCTCTGCCCTGTCAAGGTGCAGGGTGAGGGCGCTGCGGCGGAGATCGCCGCAGCCATCCGCCTGCTGGACGGGTTTGAGGGGGCCGAGGTCATCATCGTGGGGCGTGGCGGCGGCAGCATGGAGGACCTGTGGGCCTTCAACGAAGAGGTGGTGGCCCGGGCCATTGCCCGG
>USFL01000449.1 GCA_900553905.1 uncultured Eubacteriales bacterium
GCCAAACCCGGCCTTTTGTGGATGCCGCCATTGATCGTCTATCGGCAGGACGGGACCGAGACGGACGAAATCAGGCGCATTTACCATCAGGCATGAGCCGCTGTGCGGCGCTCCTTGCGCCACAGCGCCAGAATCCCCATGTTCCACAGAAGGATCAGCACCTGTCCCGCCGCCTGGGCGGCGATGACGCCATACAGCCGCAGGCCGGGCATGCCCGTGAGCAGGCTGGTCAATCCCAGCGTCGTTCCCGAAACCACAACCGCTCCGTACATGGAGCGCTTTTGCTGTCCCAGCGCCGTGGCGACGGACCCTGACAGATGGCTGAGGGCAAACAGCGCCGTCAGCGGCGCGCCTGCGCGAAACAGTGAGGTCAGCTCCGCCGTGCGGTAGACGGTGTTGGCCAGAAAGGGCGCAGCCGCGAAAACCAGCGCCGTGCATGCCAGCGATACCGGCAGGCAGGAGGCCAGGCAGGTCAGCAGCAGCCGGCGCAGCTCGCGGGGATTATCCTCCGCCTTGGCGATGCGGGGGAGCGCCACCATCGAAAGGGCGCTGGTAAAGACACAGGGCAGCATCAGAATCGGCGTCACCATGCCGTTGAGCATGCCCAGGCGCGAGGTGGCCTCCGCCGCAGACAGGCCGCTGGCCTGTAACCGGATGGGAATCAAAATGGCGGTCAGCGAGCGGAAGAGGGTCTGAACCAGGCGGGAGCAGGTGGCGGGCGCGGCCAGGCGCAGCACGGGCTCGCGCCAGGCGGCGGCCTTTGCGGCACCGCGCAGGGAAATGCGCAGCCGCGAAACCACAAAGAACAGTCCAAGGATCTCCGCCAGCATGGTGGCCGCTACCGGCACGGCCGCGAGCCATGCGGCGGTAAGGCGGCTAAGCCCGGTGACCAGCACAAAGGAAAGCGCCAGCCGGGCCGCCTGCTCGATCAGCTCGCTCAGGGCGGGCTCCAGGCTGCGCTCCATGCCGTAGCAGTAGCCGTTGAACGCTGCGGAGTATCCCAGAATCAAAATGCATGGCGCGCTGAACCACAGCGAGGGCAGCACCCGCACGTCGCCCATCCAGCGCGCCGCCAGCGGGGAAAATAGCAAAAGGGCGGGAGTCAGCGCCACGGAGGCAACTCGCACCAGAAAAATGCCCGCCAGCAGCGGTTTTTGTTTTTCGTCCTCCGGCGCGCGCGCCGTCATGCGGCTGATAGCCATGGGGAGCCCCGACGTGAGCGGCGTGATGGCCAGCATGTGTAAGCTCTGCGCCAGCTCCGCAATGCCCATGATCTCTGCGCCCAGAAGCCGCGAGAGCATCACCCGCATCATTAGGCCCAAGGCGCGCACCACCGCGTTGACTCCGGTGAGAAATACCGTCTGTTTTTTCGCGCCCACAGCCTTCATCGCCCTCGCCTCCACAGGGCAGGGTATGAGGCGGCGCGCGCCGTGATGACCTTTGGATTGCCAAATCGCGCCGGGTGGGGTATAATGCCTACAGAAGCAAAGGGGGCGGCGCAATGGACAAATGGGATATCCGCTTTATGAAAATGGCCTATCTGATCTCGGAGTGGACCAGCTGCAACGTGGAGGGCCGCAGCATCGGAGCGGTCATCGTCAAGGATAAGCGCATCATGACCACGGGCTACAATGGCGCGCCCGCGGGACTTAAAACCTGCAAGGAGCGCGGCGAGTGCATGCGCCGCAAGCTCAACATTGAATCCGGTACGCGCGCGGAGGTATGCTATGCTATCCATGCCGAGCAGAACGCCATTTTGCAGGCGGCCAAGCTGGGCATTTCCATTGAGGGAGGCACGCTGTACTGCACGCATCAGCCCTGCTCGGTGTGCGCCAAGATGATCGTCAATGTCGGGATCCGGCGGGTGGTGTACCAGCAGGGGTATCCTGACAAATTCTCGCTGGAAATTTTCGACGAGGCGGGTGTGAAGCTGGAGCAGTTCAACGAACCGCTGGACTGAACGGCGGCTTAAAAAAGACGGATCGTGCGCCCATGCACGGTCCGTCAGTTTGTCGAAAAAGTCCGCC
>USFL01000450.1 GCA_900553905.1 uncultured Eubacteriales bacterium
GCGATGGAACGAGTTTGCCGCCAACCCCGGCGCGATCACCACCGAGGCCATCATTACCGGCTACGAAACCGCAGAAACCGCCGCCCAGCAGCAGGTCTTGGTGACCGGCTTCATTGACAAGTACACGGAAATTCCCGAAGGCGCAAGCACGGCGGAATTGACCCCGGAGGGCGTCATCGCTTACGTCTCCGCCTACGCCGAGGCCACCAACGGCGCGGACGTGTCGGGCCTCACGCCGGAGAACGTCACCGCGATGGTGGCGGCGTATGAGGAACTCGCTTCCGGCGCGGACGTCTCCGCACTCAAGCCTGACGAAATCACCGCCTACATCTCCAATTATATGGAAGCAAACGGCGTGGACACCTCGGGCTTGACCCCGGATGGTCTGACTGCTTTTGTCCTTGCATACCAAGAAGTCACTGGCGGTGCACTGACCACGGCGCTCACCCCCGACGGCATAACGGCAATGGTCGCGCGCTACATGGAGGCTGAGGGCATAGACCTCTCCGCGCTCTCGCCGGATCAGGTAGAGGCCGTCGTCACCGCCTACGCTGAGGCGACAGGCTGCGACAAATCGCAACTGCTCACATCGTTTACTGCTTACATCACCGCCTATCAGGAGGCGGAGGGCGTTACGATCCCTCAGCCCAAGACTCGCGTGGTCATTACCGGCTACGACTACCTTGCTTACAATGAACTCAACCAGAACCCCGACCTTGAACTGGAAGTCCCCGTGCGGCTGGGCGAACTGGATGAGGGCGAGTTTAAGGAAAAACTATCCGCCGGTCAGGTGAAGTATTGGCAGAATGGCGTGGAAGTGCCCGTGGACATGGTGCCCGAAAACGCCATTACCCCGGACACGGTGGCCACGCTGGACGCGGACGGCACGATGCACGTGTTTATCACCCCGGAGATCACCGGTACAAAGGAAGCTGTGGACGCCATCCGGCCGCTGGTCGATGAGGTGGACCAGCTGGGCGTCACCACGGCAGGGCTCGCCATTGGCCTTTTGCCGGCCACGACCATGGACCAGGTCAATGGCATCCTCGACCGGCTGGAATCCTACAACAGGACGAAGGACTTGGGTGGCTGGGACAAATTCTGGGCTGGCTTCGGCGGCGAGACGACCGACCTTTCCCAGATAGAAAGCGTATTGAAGCTCAACTTTGACGCGGAGAGCGTCGCGCAGCTGTCCGCCTACGTGGGCGAACTGGTCGCCGCCATCCAGCAGGGCGGGGAGATCAGCGAGGAGGACCTTGCCAACCTGCAGGCCATCTCTGAGATGCTCAATGGCCTCGATACCTACGGTATCGGCGCGCATGTCAAGGAGGGTGTTGCGCAGGGCATGACTGAAGCGGGCTGGGCCACAGACGCCGAGACTGTCGCCGCCAACCTCGAAACTGCGCTCAACAGTGCGCTGGGCATCCAGTCGCCCTCCACGCGCATGGTCCCCACCGGCAGCAACGTGGCGGCGGGCGTCGGCGAAGGCATGGGCCAGTACAGTTTCATCGGCGAAGCCTTTCTGCTCGCCGCGCGGCTCAGCAGCGCTGTGTCCGCCGCCATGCCCGCGAGCCTGCTTCGCCCCGCCGGGCTCAATGCCATGCGCGGCCTGACGGCGGGCATCAACGCCGGGCGCAGCGGCGTTATCTCCGCCATGCGCTCCGCCGCGCGCGCCGCCGTCAACGCGGCAAAATCGGAACTCAAGATCAAGTCGCCGTCGCGGGTATTCGAGGAAGAAGTCGGCGTCATGGCGATGAAGGGCCTCGGGCAGGGCGTGCTCAAGGAAAGCAAAGAGCAGGCAAAGGTTATCCGCAATGCCGCGCGCTATCTGACGGGCGAGGCAAAGGCCGGGAGCATCATGACCACGCGCAACGACAACCGGCGTACCTACAACCAGCAGAGCAGCATTTCCTTTGCAGGCAGCAATTTCTACATCAACGACCGGCAGGACGCCTACGCGCTGGCGGTGGAGATCGCCAGCCTGACCCGCCGCCAGCAGCGCGGCAAAGGGCTGCGCATGGCGTAGA
>USFL01000451.1 GCA_900553905.1 uncultured Eubacteriales bacterium
GGCGGCTTCGGGAGCCACGGCGTCCAGAAATGCCGGCACCGTAGGGGTGATGGCATGGTGGGGCAGCTTGATCAAATCGGCCTTGAGCTCCTGAGCCGGCAGATTTTCCAGAAAGTAATGCTGCGCCCGGCCGATAATATCGGAGCAAAGCAAAATCGAGCTTTCGCCGTAGGTAACCTTCAGCATTAACGCACGGGCGTTGGTATTGGTGAATTCCGTGCATTGATGCACCTGGATGGTGGCGCCTCCAAGCGACAGCGTGTCGCCCTCCAGAATGCGCTCTACCGGCACATTGGCTTTTTGGGCCGCCTTTACGGTACGTTCGCCCAGCTCGGAATTGCGTATGGCCCAGTCATTGTAGGAATGCAGGTAGGCATCCGCCGTAAAGCCGTTTAACAGCAGCTGGTACAGACCGTCGATGTGGTCGTCGTGATAATGGGTATTGAGAAAGTATTTCATGTGGCGCAGGCCGCGCTCATCAAGGGCCTGCTGCAGATCTTCGCGGAAAGGATTGGGGCCGCCGTCCACCATCATGCTTTCACCCTCGCAGGTCAGCAGCATGGCGTCTCCCTCGTTCACATCAAAAATCGTCCATTGCAGGGTGTGCTCCATATCCCAGTCCTCCGGGGGCTGCTGGGATAAAAACACCTGCGCACAGGCCATGTGCGGCAGGCATATGGCGAAAGCCGCAAGCACGCACAGAACCCATCGTTTCACCAGAGAATGTAAAGGCATCCTTTGTTCCTCCATCATTGCTTTCATCATCATGCGGCCAAGCGGACGGGTATCCGGGGCGCAGAAGGGGCGTCCTCTTCTCCGCCCGCTTCCTTCGGCGCTCTCCGGTCGCCGCCTCCGTCCCTTGCGCTGCAAGGCGCCGGACCATCGCCATTCCAATACAGCCCTCCGGGAAAACGTCCGGAGGGCCGTAAGCCGAGCATGCGCGCCGGCCTGGAAAGGGCCTTACTTGAGGTACTCAAGGAGCAGCCCGCGGGCGGCCTCCACATCGCGCAGGTCGATCACCTCACAGGCGCTGTGCACATAGCGGCAGGGAATGCTCACTGTGCCCGCGATCACGCCGCTGCGCGAAACCTGAATGGCCATGGCGTCCGTGCCGCCGAAGGGCAGCACCTCGCGCTGGGTCTTGACCCCCGCGCGCTCGCCCGCCGCCAGCAGGTCGCGCACCAGCTCGGGGTTGGAGATGCTGCCGCGGTCCATGATCTTGACCGCCGCGCCCTCGCCCAGCTTGATAGCGGGGAGCTTGGTTTCGGGGGTGTCGCCATGCGCCGTCACGTCCAGCGCGATGCCGATGTCCGGGTCCACGCTGTAAGCGGCGGTCTTGGCGCCGCGGCAGCCGACCTCCTCCTGCGTGGAGAACACGGCGATCACGGTGTTGCGGGTCTTGGGCAGGGCCTGCATCACGCTCACCAGCAGGGCGCAGGCCACGCGGTCGTCCATGGCGGGCGCGGCCACGCGGTGCTCACCCAGACGGAAGCAGTCGTTGGCATACACGGCCACGTCGCCCAGGCTGACCATGGAGAGAGCCTCGGCCTCATCCGCCGCGCCGATGTCGATGAACATGTGCTTCATGGCAGGGGTCTCCCCCTCGCGCACGGGCTCCTGCACGATCACGCCCTGCACGCCGTTTTGGAAACTGACGTGACGGGTACGGCTCACAGCCAGGCCCACGCCGCCCACGGGCATCACCCGCAGGTAGCCTTCCTTCTCTACAGCCACCACGATAAAGCCGATATGGTCCATATGCGCCGACAGCATGATGCGCTTGCCGTCCGGGTCCGTGCCGCGCTTTTCGCAAATGAGGTTGCCCAGTGCATCGCGGCGGATGGAATCGACATGGTCCTTCAAAAGCGCCTCCACGGCGTCGGCCACGCCGGCCTCGCGCCCGGTCGCGCCGTACAGATTCACCAGCTGCCTGATGAGTTCAAACATCGAAAATGCACCTCTCCTTTTATTTCTCCAAAAATGCCTTGGCTAGGCGGTACTGCGCCTCGATATCCGACG
>USFL01000452.1 GCA_900553905.1 uncultured Eubacteriales bacterium
TTCCCTTGACTTTCTCTCCGGTGTTGATGTGTAACCTATGTTTGACACTCCTACAAAGGAGCAGCAGCTTGAGAAAAATCATTCGTTGTCATTCCGGCGCATGCATGCTATAATAACTACCATAAACAGGTATATTCAGCAAGGAGGAAAAAGCGATGAAGCGCAGAATCGGCATTCTGACCAGCGGTGGCGACTGCCCCGGCCTTAACGCGGCTATCCGCGGCGTGGCGCGCGCAGCCTACGAGCTCTTTGACGCGGAGATCATTGGCATCCGCAACGGCTACGGCGGGCTCATCGAGGGCGAGTATCAGGAGATGAGCAAAAAGCAGTTCTCCGGCATCCTTACTCTGGGCGGCACCATTCTGGGAACCAGCCGTCAGCCGTTCCGCAACATGCGGGTGATTGACGAGCGCGGCGTGGACAAGGTAGCCGCCATGAAAAAGACCTACAAGGATCTCAAGCTCGACTGCCTGGTGACTTTGGGCGGCAACGGCACGCACAAGACGGCCAACCTGCTCAGCGAGGAAGGGCTCAACGTGATCGGTCTGCCCAAGACCATCGACAATGATATCTATGGCACCGATTTTACCTTTGGTTTCCACACGGCGGTGGATATTGCTACCGAGGTCATCGACCGCATCCACACCACGGCCACCAGCCACGGCCGCTGCATGGTGATCGAAATCATGGGCAACAAAGCGGGCTGGCTGACGCTGTATTCGGGCCTGGCGGGCGGCGCGGACGTGATTTTGCTGCCCGAGGTACCCTACGATATCGAAAAGGTGGCCGAGGCCGTGGAAGCCCGCGCCAAGAGCAAGAAGGCGTTCAGCATCATCGCCGTGGCCGAGGGCGCCATGAGCGAGGAAGAGGCCAAAATGAAGAAGAAGGAGCGCGAAGCCTACCGCGCCACGCTGCCCTATGACTGCATCAGCAAGCGCATCGCGGCGCAGCTGAGCGAGATGGTGGGCGTGGAGGCACGCCATGTGGTGCCCGGCCACATCCAGCGCGGCGGCAGCCCCAGCGCCTATGACCGCGTGCTCTCCACGCAGTTTGGCGTGCATGCCGCCGAGCTCATCCGCGATGAGATCTACGGCGTGACCGTGGCCCTGGACGGCAACGAGATCATCCACAACAAGCTCAAGGACATCGCGGGCGTGCCCAAGCCGGTGCCCAAGGACGACCATGTGCTGGTCACTGCCCGCAACATGGGCATCTGCATGGGCGACTGATCCCGTCTGCGTTTTCAATGGGCGGACGGCTGCTGCGGGCGCGGCGGCCGCCCGCTTTTTTTTGCGGTCGGCCTTGCTTTCCCCCTGCAAACGGGGTACAATCATAGCGACAATCATCGAAAGGCAGGTGAGCAGGATGGACGGCTGTGATAGTCACGGTCGAAGAACCTTGGTCGGTTGGAGGCGGCGGTCAAACGCCGCTGGCCGAAAGCGTGCGCAGCCGTTCGCCCTGTTGTTCAGAGCATAAACGGCGCGGGGGCTTCCGGTGTTTTGGCTCGCCTTCAACCGGCTCTTTCCCGAAGGCAAAAGGAATGAGGAGGTGTGGAAGATGGAGCCGAAAGTCCCCATGATGGATGAAACCGTTTTGACTCCCAGGCCGGATTATGCCGGGGAGATCACCCGAATCGTTAAAAGCCCCGCTTCTCCCAACGCGATGCGGGAGCGGCTGGAGGATTATCACGAAAAGGATATCGCCGAGGTGCTGCCCAAGCTGACCTCGGCGGAGCGAAAAAAGCTGTACCGCATTCTGGATGCGGATACGCTCGCCAACATTCTGGAGCGTCTGGAAAACGCAGAGGCCGCCGGATTCCTTTCGGAGATGGACCTGCGCAAGGGCGCCCGCACGATCGAGAGCATGGAAACCGACGCAGCGACGGAGATTCTTTCCGCGCTGGACCGCAATAAAAAAAGTGATTTGCTCGAATGCATGGACGAGGCCTCCAAAAAGGAACTCGCCCTGATGCAGACCTTTGACGACGACGAAATCGGCAGCAAGATGACCACCA
>USFL01000453.1 GCA_900553905.1 uncultured Eubacteriales bacterium
CCCTGATGGGCGAGATCACCGTCAGCGGCGGCAAGAACACGGCTGTGGCGGTCATCCCCGCCGTGCTCCTGTGCGACGAGCCCTGTACGATTGAAAACCTGCCGGATATCGACGACGTGCACGCCCTGATCGAGATTTTGCAGCGGTTAGGGGCGGAAACGGAGTATGTCCCGGGCAAATACCTCACCGTGGATCCCCGCGGCGCGACCGGCTGCCGGGTGCCCTTTTCCCTGACCAAGCGCCTTCGCGCCAGCTACTACCTGCTGGGCGCGCTGCTGGGGCGCGGCGGCCGGGCCGAGGTGGCCTATCCCGGCGGATGCGACATCGGCAGCAGGCCCATTGACCAGCACTTGAAGGGCTTTGCGGCGCTGGGCGCGGAGATCGAGGATCGCGGCGGCATGGTGTATGCCAACGCGGAACGCCTGCTGGGCGGCGACGTGTTTTTCGACATGGTCACCGTGGGCGGCACCATCAATGTGATGCTGGCTGCGGCGCGCGCCGAGGGCACCACCGTGATCTACAACGCGGCCAAGGAGCCCCACATCGTGGACCTGGCCAACTTCCTCAACAGCATGGGCGCGCGCGTCAAGGGCGCGGGCACGGATGTGATCCGCATCCGTGGCATGCAGCACCTGCACCACTGCACCTATACCGTCATTCCCGACCAGATCGAAACCGGCACGCTGATGATTGCCGCTGCCGCGACCCGTGGGGATGTGACCATCCACGGCTGTATTCCCACGCACATGGAGGCGCTCACCGCCAAGCTGCTTGAGATGGGCGTGCGCGTCACCGAAAACGACGACTCCATCCGTGTCCGTCCGCAGGGCGAACAGCGGGCGGTAAATGTCAAAACCCAGGTTTATCCCGGCTTTCCCACCGATCTGCAGCAGCCCATGACGGCGCTTCTGTGCATGGCGCACGGCACCTCCACCGTATGCGAAACCATCTTCGAGCAGCGCTTCAAGCACCTGGACGAGCTAAGGCGCATGGGCGCGCATATCAAGCTGGTGGACCGCACCGTGCTCATTGAGGGCGTGCGCGAGCTCTACGGCGCGCCGGTGACCGTCACCGACCTGCGGGCGGGTGCGGCGCTGGTGGTAGCGGGCCTGATGGCCAAGGGCGTGACGGAGATTTACGAAACGTCCTACATCGACCGCGGCTATGAGCGCATCGAAGAAAAGCTGCGCGCGCTGGGTGCGGAGATCCGCCGCGAAAAGATCTGATTCCCGTTCGCAGGGCCGCGCTGATGGGAGGTGGCGAGCCTGTACGACCTCAACCCCTTCGAGCTGCTGGGCCTCAAGCCCGGAGCGGACGCGCAGGAGGTGCGTGCCGCCTACCGACGGCTGGTCAAAAAGTGTCATCCCGATCAGTTTCAGGACGACCAGCGCCAAAAGGCCGCGCAGGAGCAGCTGCTTCAGCTCAACCTGGCTTATGAGGCGGCCCTCAAGCTGGCCTCGCAGCACCGGGTGGGCTTCAACCTGATCTCCCAGGAGGAGGCCAAGCACTTTGCCCAGCGCCTGATCGACCAGGGCAATCTGGAAAGCGCCCTTAGGCAGCTGGCCCGCGCCGACGGCAAGGATGCGGACTGGTACTTTTTGCAGGGAAAAATTCTCATGGGGCTGCGTCAGTATGAAACCGCCCATCAGAGCTTCCGGGAAGCCGTGCGGCGCGATCCCGACAATCGCAAATACCGCGAGGGCGCGCTGGACGCGGCGCTCGCCATGAAAAAAAACCGTTCCCTTGCGCACAGGCTCAAGGATGCGCTGGGACGCAAATAGCAAGCAGGCTGGCATCCAGGGCAGGCAAAAGATAAGCCTGCCGTTTTTTTATGTCTCCGGCGCGGCTGCGCCATCCTTCGCGCCGCGTTTCGACATATCCGTTACCCTGTGTGCACTATACTACATGCATGCCAAGCAAAAGGGAGGCGCGGACGGTGGTGCACGCGGAGGCTTACTTTTTGTGGAATGCGGCCATGTGTCTGTGCGCCCTGCCGCTGGGAG